>CBFDBF010000136.1:0-5162 GCA_965602975.1 uncultured Gammaproteobacteria bacterium
ACTCCTGCCCATCATCTCCCATAATAAGTCCGCCATCGGTCAGGACACCATCTACATCAAAAATTACCAGACGTATTTTGGCTGCTCTCTTCAGTACCTCTTGCATATCTGCTGTATCCATTTAGACGACCCCAGCCCGCAACAGGTCATGCATGGCGATGACTCCGATCAGCTGCTCTCTACTATCTACAATCGGCAGGGCGTTGATCTTTCTCTTCTGGAGTATCTGCAGTGCCTCCGCTGCCAGCATATCTGCTTGGGCGGTCTGACAGTTGCTGGTCATAACATCGATTATGTTGCAGTCACGTATCTCTTGGGTAGAGTCCAGAATACGACGTAGATCACCATCGGTGAAGACCCCACTGATGTGTCCATGGCTGTCTACTATCGTAGTCATGCCCAGGCCCTTGTTGGTCATCTCCAATAGTGCTTCGGGTAGGCTGGCCCTCTCTCCGACTTGTGGCATGGCGTCACCAGAGTGCATGATATCACCGATATGGAGCAGTAGACGGCGACCCAGCATTCCACCTGGATGAGCGCGGGCAAAGTCCTCTTCGGTAAAACCTCGCGCCTCTAGCAGGGCGATGGCCAAGGCATCACCCATAACCAGGGATGCGGTGGTGCTGGAGGTGGGAGCCAGGTTTAGTGGGCAGGCCTCTTGGGTTACGCTGACATCTATGTTCACATCTGCCTGCTGTGCCAGATTGGAGTCGCTCCTGCCGGTCATGGTTATCAGGGGTACTCCGAGACGTTTGATCAGCGGCAGGATAGTTAGTAGTTCACTGGTCTCTCCAGAGTTGGAGATGGCTAGAACTACATCTTTTGCGGTAATCATTCCTAGATCGCCGTGGCTCGCTTCACCCGGGTGGACAAAAAAGGCTGGGCTGCCGGTGCTGGCCAGAGTGGCCGCTATCTTGCTACCGATGTGGCCAGACTTCCCCATGCCGATAACCACGATGCGCCCATCACAGGCGAGAAGATGGTGACAGGCCTGGGCAAACCTTTGGTCGATGCGAGACTCCAGCTGAGTGACAGCTGCCGCTTCATTGCGCACGACTGCCAGCCCCAGCTTCTGTAGCCGAGCCGACTCTGCATCGGATAGTTGTGGTCTGTCACTCATCTGTAAGTGTGCTCAAGTTATATCTGTAGAGATGAATAATAAACCCTGATAGCTGATAAAGGCTAGCACCAGAAGTGTCCCTTCAAAACGGTTGATGCGACCGGGGGCGCCAAAGCCGTAGCCCATGGCGAACATCGCCAAGGTTAGTCCGATCATCACCGGCATATCACGCAGCAGTACTTCTGGGGCGAAGGGGCCGGGCGCGAGCAGGGCAGGCATGGGTAGAACCGCCAGCAGATTGTACATATTGGAGCCGATCACATTACCGATAGCGATATCGTGTTCACCCTTCAAGGCGCTGGCAACTCCGGCTGCCAGCTCTGGCAGGCTGGTGCCAAGGGCGATGATGGTGAGTCCTATTACCAGGTCACTGACGCCAAAGGCGGTGGCGATATTGACTGCTCCCCAGACCAGCATCTGTGAACTGACCAACAGCAAAATCAGGCCGATAACAAACCAGAATAGTGCGGTTCTGGTTGGCATCTGTTGTGGAATCCCAGCGTCGTATTCATACTTCATCGGATCACCGCTGCGGCTACCACGGCGACCGATGCGTATCATGCCGTAGAGCAGTAGCAGGAGTCCGATGCAGAGGATCAGACCATCCAGCTGGCTCAGCTCCCCATCTAGCAGCAGGAGCAGGGCTACCAGACAAGCCGCCAGCAGCATAGGGTACTCCCGTCGTAGGGTGGTTGACTGGACTGCGAGCGGTGATACTAAGGCTGTCACCCCCAGGATCAGGCCGATATTGGCGATATTGGAGCCTATGGCATTACCGATGGCGAGCCCCGGGTTACCCTGTATAGAGGCAATGCCGGAGACTAGAATCTCTGGTGCAGAGGTGCCAAAGCCAACGATGGTAAGGCCGATGAGCAGTGGGGCGACGCCAAAATTACGGGCGATAGCGGCCGCTCCGGTGACAAAGCGGTCGGCTCCCCATATCAGCAGGCCAAAGCCGGCCAGAATAGCGGTTATATAGGGCAGCATAGATCTACAGTGGTCACTCTATTCCAGGAAAAACTGCTGGTTGAAGCGGGCATTGATGGTGCGGGATTTACCCTCTGGAGTCACCTTGAGTTGAAAGTTAACTATCTCTCTGTCGATTATAGGGAAGTCACCGATGTAGTAGATAGCCTCCTGCTCGCGCACCTCCCGCAGGGTGATCTCTTTGGGTATCCCCATTAGATTGTTTGCCTGGATAGTGATCTTGGCGGCTACTGGGGTACCCTCGCTGTTGGCCTGCTCTTTGATCACGCTGATGTTGACCATACCGCGATATTTGCTGCGCTGGATTTTATAGGTAGCAGCAACCGTAGGGCTTAAGAAGTCACTCTTTAGGGCGTTGTGGTGGACGGTATACTCCTCGCTACGGGTGCTGTTCTCGGCGCTGGCCAGTAGCGGCAGTATCAGCAGTGATAGTAGTATGAGTAGATGGGGTTTGATCTGTTGCATATGGCTCTCGTTAGTAGCTGCTGCATTGACAGCGGTAGAGGGCGATCTCGCCCAGTAGGTTAGGTAAAAAACGGATATCGGTACGGGTGCGGTGGGCATAATCTACCACCATCCGCTCCAGAGTGATGATATCCCGTTCCCGACAGAGCTGGTCAAAGTCTTTGACTGTACAGAGGTGGATATTCCTGGTGTCGTACCACTGTGCCGGGAGGGTGCGGGAGACTGGCATCTTGCCGTTGAATCCAAACTGCAGGCGGTTCTTCCAGAAGCCAAAGTTAGGAAAGGTGACGATACCCTGTCGCCCGACTCGCAGCATTTCCAGTAGTAGGCGATCGGGAAAGTGCACCGCTTGTAGTGTCTGGGTCATGATCACATAGTCAAAACTCTGCTCATCAAACTCATTCAGACCCTCATCTAGGTTGCGCTGGATTACATTTATCCCGCCACGTATACATTGGGTGATATTTTTTGGGTCGATCTCCAGACCATACCCCTCTACTTGGCGCTCATCTCGCAGGAGTCGCAGTAGTGTGCCATCACCGCAGCCCAGATCGAGTACCCTAGAGCCTGGCTCTATCCACTCCTTTATAATGGCGATATCGGGACGCAGCTGCATTACTCTGTGACCTCAGTGGCTACCCTATCCATATAGGCATGGAGTAGCTGCATGTAGTAGTCGATTGGTAGCAGAAATGCATCATGCCCCAGAGATGCCTCGACTTCGGCATAACTGACCTGCTGTTTGGCATCGATCAGGGCGGAGACGATCTCCTTGGAGCGAGCCGGTGGAAAGCGCCAATCCCCAGTAAATGAGATCACCAGAAACTCCGCCTCTGCTCGGCGCAGGGCTAACACTAGATCGTTATCGTAATCACTGGCCGGATCAAAATAGTCGAGCGCCTTGGTCATTAGTAGATATGTATTGGCATCAAAGTGTTCGACAAAGGAGGTTCCCTGGTGGCGCAGATAACTCTCTACCTGAAACTCTACATTGAAGTTGTAACTGCGGCGTCCCTGGTTTAGCTCCCGACCAAATTTTTCCCGCATGGCGTCATCTGACAGGTAGGTGATATGGCCCAGCATACGGGCCAGCATCAAGCCGCGCTTGGGGGAGCTGTCTTGGTCATAGAAGTGACCACCGTGAAATTCAGGATCAGAGAGGATCGCCTGGCGAGCAACCTCGTTGAAGCCGATATTTTGTGCCGAGAGGAGTGGGGCGGTAGCGATCAGCAGAGCGTGGCGTAGCAGTTTAGGGTAGTCTATAGCCCACTGCATCGCCTGCATTCCACCAAGACTACCACCGATGACGGCGGCCCACTGTGCTATCCCCAGATGCTGCATTAAGGTGTGTTGGCTCTTCACCCAATCCTTGACGGTAACCAGCGGAAAGTCAGGGCCATATAGCTTACCACTCTCTGGGTTGAGGCTGTTGGGACCGGTAGAGCCTTTACATCCACCCAAGTTGTTAGGGCAGACGATGAAAAACCTATCTGTATCGAATGGTTTGCCAGGGCCTATGCAGCTATCCCACCAGCCAGGCTTTTTATCCTCTACGCTATGAAAGCCTGCTGCGTGGTGGTCACCAGAGAGGGCGTGACATATCAGTAGCGCATTGCTGCGATCTGCATTTAGTTTACCGTAGGTCTCATAGGTGAGGGTGTAGCTGGGCAGGGTGTGGCCACAATCTAGTAAGATCGGTTGTTCAAATAGGTGGCTGGTCGGAGTGACCAAGCCAACGGAGTCAGTAGGGAATGGCTCTGGCATTGGTGAAGTCTATCACTGTCTCCGTGGGGTGCAATAGACAGAGGCGAGAAGATAGAGAGTTAGTATCTCTTTCCCCTACTAATGGGAAGGGGTTGTGGGTTGGGTTTTGATCCGACAGAAGAGTGGTTTTATCTATCCCCTGCTATGAAGCGCTGCGGTCACTCACCAAGCGCGGCCCAGACTTCTTCTTACGATCTAGTGACTGCTGGTCATTTAGGGCGATATGCATATTGCGCAACAGAGTCAACTGCCGCAGGACGGCCTGCTCTTTGGTCTCTAGTTCGGTGATACGGTCTTTTAGGGTGTCGCGGGAGCTGCTGATGTTTTTTAGATCCTTTAGGTGTCTCTCCATCTCCATTTTATGCTATTTAATCTGCTGTACTAGTGGCTCCATGGATGATGTTAGCCAGCCATCTACATCCTGTCCTGCCTGGAAAAAGATATCTCTGGCGCGGCTTACCATGGCGACAAAGAAGCGCTTAACCACGAAGTGTTTCTCTGTCATGGTGGTGAGTGTGCTCTTGCGGAAGATGTCAGCCTCTTGTGTTAGCAGATCTAGATCTACCCGATAGCGCATTAGCGAGAGCATTCCTGGTTGGGTTACAGAAAAACCATACTCTTTCTGGAAGCGGCGATAGATGTTGCGGATCAGCTTGCGTGCCTGCTCGCTCTGTTCTACCACCGTCAGCATATCCTCACTCATCTCATTGAACAGTACCTGCATATTGGATTTCAGCCCAATGGTCGTCCAGTTACCAGACATATTGTCGCGGGTTTTTCTGATTCTATGCTCTAGTCTACCCATGTTTAGTGCGTGGCGTAGAGT
>CBFDBF010000137.1:0-5126 GCA_965602975.1 uncultured Gammaproteobacteria bacterium
TCCCGTTCGGTGTGGTCTTCACGGGTATGGGCGCCACGCGACTCTCTGCGCTCCAGAGCACCACAAGCCACAACCAGGGCCAGGTCGAGCATGTTTTTTAGCTCTAGTGCCGATACCAGTTCGGTATTGAAGGCCATGCTTTGATCCTGGATACGCACTTGGTTGAACTGCTCGCGTAGCTCTGTTAGCTCGGTGACTGCAGACTGTAGGTCGGTAGCGTTACGGTAGACCCCAACCTTTTCTGACATCAAATTACCCATGGCGCGGCGAATATCGGCTATAGATTTTTCTCCTTTACCCTCCATCATGGCGGCGATCATCTTGCTGTCTTGTTCTGCACGCTCCTCACCTACCGGGGTGAACTCTACGTTTCTGGCGTACTCCAGAGCATGGTTGCCAGCGCGGCGACCAAATACCAGGATGTCCAGCAGAGAGTTGCCTCCTAGCCGGTTGGCTCCATGTACCGAGACGCAACCGGCCTCGCCCGCAGCGTAGATGCCAGCAATGGCAGTCTGGCCGTTTATATCGGTGTGGATGCCACCCATAGAGTAGTGGGCGGTCGGTTTGATCGGAATCGGCTCCTCTATTGGGTCGACTCCCTCAAACTCGATACATAGCTCTCTGATCTGTGGCAGCTTCTCCAGGATGCGTTCGCTTCCTAGATGGGTCAGGTCGAGGAAGACTTCGCCCTCAGGGCCACCGCGCCCCTCACGCACCTCAGTTTCACAAGAACGCGAGACCAGATCGCGTGGCCCTAGCTCCATCTTCTCCGGGGCGTAGCGGTTCATAAAACGCTCTCCCAGCCCATTCAGCAGATAGCCACCCTCACCACGAGCACCCTCAGATACCAGGATGCCGGTACGACGCAGGCCGGTGGGGTGGAACTGGATAAACTCCATGTCCTTTATCGGTAGTCCAGCATGGTAGGCCAGGGCGGTACCGTCACCAGTATTGCCCAGGGCATTAGAGGTGCGGGTCCAGTAGATACGGCCATGGCCACCAGTGGCCAGGATCACCGCCTTGGCATTGATGGTGTGGACGCGTCCGGTCTGGATGTTTATAGCGGTAACCCCCTGACAGCGCTCACCGTCATGGAGCAGGGAGAGTACCTGCCACTCGTTCAAAAAGTTTACCCCGTGGCGGATGCTCTGCTCATACAGGGTGTGCAGCATGACATGACCAACCTTGTCTGCGGAGTAGCAGGCGCGTGGCTTGGAGGCGCCACCAAAGGGGCGCTGGGCGATCTTGCCATCATCGGTACGGGAGAATGGGCAGCCCCAGTGCTCCATCTCGCGCACCACCATCGGGGCCTCTTTGGCCATCATTTTGGCGGCATCTTGATCGGCCAGATAGTCGGAGCCCTTGACTGTATCAAACCAGTGCTCCTCCCAGGTATCGGTCTCATCCAGATTGGCCAGGGCGGCATTCACCCCGCCCTGTGCTGCCCCAGTATGGGAGCGGGTGGGATAGACCTTGGTCAGTACGCCGACCTGTAGATCCTCCTCCATCCTAGACTCAAGCGCAGCGTATAGCCCAGCGCCCCCGGAACCTACGATCAAAATGTCATATGTCAGCACAGGCCAACTCCTTATGATTAGCTAGTGGATAAATATTAGGTGCTACGCAGTGGGGTAAAAATAACCACTCTGCCCGGAGTTTTTGTGTGGTTTTATCTCCGAGAGCTCTCTTTTTATGCAAAAATGGGAAAACTATCAACCCCTGCGGTGACTAGGGTATATCTGGCTAAGATATACCATGTCAGCTGGCAGCAGGGGCTCAGGTGGTGAGTTTCAGGGGTGGGCTTGAGTCGGTTTCTAGCTTGAAAAAAAAGGATGAGACACTCTATCTCTCGATCTATAACAGCATAAAACAGCTATCTCTGCGCACCTCTATGGTAACAAATCATCTGGATGTCAGGTCAAGTTTAACGCTCGTAGATTGAGTGTTGCCCTTTATATCAATCAGGCTCATAGCCGAGGTTCTGCCCCAGCCACTTCTCTACTACTGCTAGCTCCATATCTTTGCGCCGGGCGTACTCCTCTATCTGATCACGACCTATCTTGCCCACACTGAAGTAGTGAGCCTCTGGGTGGGCAAAGTAGAGCCCACTGACTGCCGCAGTCGGCACCATCGCTTTGGACTCTGTTAGCCAGATACTGGTGTTCTCCTCTACTGATAGTAGCTCCCAGAGCAGATCTTTTTCGGTGTGGTCTGGGGTGGCGGGGTAGCCCATGGCAGGACGGATGCCGCTGTATGACTCTGCGATCAACTCGCTGTTGCTAAGCCGTTCACTCTTGGCATAGCCCCAGATTTTCGTGCGTACCTTGTGGTGTAGCCACTCAGTCAGCGCCTCCGCCAGACGGTCGGCCAGCACCTTCAGCATGATAGAGCTGTAGTCATCATTTTGCTGCTCAAACTCGGCGATCTTCTCTTCGATGCCGATACCGGCGGTACAGGCAAATCCACCGATATAGTCTGGCTTGCCGCTCTCTTTGGGGGCTATAAAGTCAGCCAGAGCACTATTACCGCGGTCGGCCGGTTGTCTCCCTTGCTGGCGCAGGGTGTGGAGGGTGGTGAGTAGCTGTTGCCTCGATTCGTCTCTGTATAACTCGATATCATCGCCCACCGCATTAGCAGGAAAGAGGCCAACTACTGCTCTGACCTGGAGCCAGCGCTCCTCTATGATTAGCCGCAGCATGGCCTGGGCATCGGCAAACAGTTTAGTCGCCTCTGCACCCTTCTTACTATCTTGTAGAACCTGTGGGTAGCGCCCCTTTATCTCCCAAGCGTGGAATAGGTAGGTCCAGTCGATAAAATCGGCTAACTCCTGTAGTGGGATGTCGTTGAGCCGAGTGATCCCCAGAGTGGCTGGGACTTCTGGGGTAAATGTAGACCACTCTATATTGGCCGGGTTAGCTCTGGCCTGCTGGAGCGGGATGATTTTACGGGCGGCATCTCTGGCGGCACGGCGTTGACGTACCTCTTGATACTCTCTGCGTAGAGCGGTAGTGAAGCCATCTCGCCGTTTACTAGAGAGTAGATTGGAGGCTACTCCAACGGCACGGGATGCATCTGGCACATAGATCGACACGTGCCCGTATTGCGGCTCAATTTTGACTGCGGTGTGGGCTTTAGAGGTGGTGGCACCACCAATCATCAATGGTTGGGTCATCTCCAGCCGCTGCATCTCTTTGGCCACGTGTACCATCTCATCGAGGGAGGGGGTGATCAGCCCAGAGAGGCCGATTATATCTGCTCCCATCTCTTGCGCCCGGTGCAGGATATCATCCGCTAGCTGCATCACTCCTATATCTAGCACCTCGTAGTTGTTGCACTGGAGCACCACCCCGACGATGTTTTTGCCGATATCGTGAACGTCACCCCGTACTGTGGCTAGCAGGATCTTGCCTTGGGATTGGAAGCCGGTCTCCGCCTTGTCCGCCTCCAGGTATGGTTGCAGATAGGCTACCGCCTTTTTCATTACTCGGGCAGATTTTACCACCTGGGGCAGAAACATCCGACCAGCACCAAACAGGTCACCTACGCTGTTCATTCCATCCATCAGTGGCCCTTCGATTACATCCAGGGTCTGAGTGGTCTGCTGCCTGGCCTCTTCGGTGTCTATATCTATAAACTCTGTGATCCCTTTGATCAGAGCGTGTTCCAGCCGTTTGTTGACCGGCCAGGAGCGCCACTCCAGCTCCTCTTTGATCTCGCTACTGCTGCCATCACCTCGATATTTTGGAGCCAGCTCTATCAGCCGCTCAGTCGCCTCTCTGTCTAGGTTTAGCAGCACATCATCTACCGCCTGACGCAGCTCTTCTGGTATCTCGTCATACACCACTAGCTGTCCGGCATTGACGATGCCCATATCCAGACCCGCCTGGATGGCGTGGTAGAGAAATACGGCGTGGATTGCCTCGCGTACCGGGTTGTTGCCACGGAAGGCGAAGGAGATATTGGAGAGTCCACCAGATACCAGTGCATGGGGCAGATTCTGCTTGATCCAGCGTATCGACTCGATAAAGTCTATCCCGTAGTTAGCGTGCTCCTCGATACCTGTGCCAACGGTAAGGACGTTAGGGTCGAAGATGATATCCTCAGCGGGAAATCCCACCTTCTCTGTCAGTATGCCGTAGGCACGACTACAGATCTCGATACGTCTCTCCAGGCTGTCTGCCTGCCCCTGCTCATCGAAGGCCATGACGATGACTGCAGCACCATAACAGCGGCAGAGCGTGGCCCGCTGGATAAACTGCTCCTCCCCCTCTTTTAGTGAGAGCGAGTTGACGATCGGCTTGCCCTGCACGCACTTTAGTCCCGCCTCCAGAATCTCCCACTTGGAGGAGTCGAGCATGAAGGGGACTTTGGTGATTTCTGGCTCGGCTGCACAGAGGTGGAGAAAACGCTGCATTGCGGTCACCCCATCCAGCATGCCGTCATCCATATTGACATCTACTATCTGGGCGCCGTTCTCCACCTGGTTGCGGCAGATATCTAGCGCCTCCTCGTACTCTTCATTCAGGATCAGCCGTTTGAATTTGGCAGAGCCGGCCACATTTGCCCGCTCACCTACATTTACAAAGTTGAGGCTGGGGTTGATATTGAGTGCCTCCTGTCCAGCCAGGCGGCAGGAGGGCTTGATCTGAGGCAGCTTGCGGGGTGGACTGTCTTTTACTGCTGCTGCAATTGCCCTGATGTACTCTGGGGTGGTGCCGCAGCAGCCACCAACAATATTGATAAAACCGGCTTTGGCCCACTCACCTATCTGTTGGGCCATATCCTCTGGCGGCAGATCATACTCACCAAATTCATTGGGTAGCCCGGCATTGGGGTGGACGTTTAGGTTGCACTCTGCCAGCTGTGACATCTCATCTACATACTGGCGTAGCTGCTCTGGCCCAAGGGCGCAGTTAAAGCCGATTGAGAGTGGTTCGGCGTGGCGCAGGCTATTATAGAATGCCTCTGGGGTCTGGCCTGAGAGGGTGCGTCCGGAGATATCAGCGATGGTGCCTGATATGATCAGTGGCAGGCGTAGATCCAACTCTGCGAACAGCTGCTCACAGGCGAAAATAGCGGCCTTGGCGTTGAGGGTATCGAAAATAGTCTCGATCAGCAGGATATCC
>CBFDBF010000138.1:0-5102 GCA_965602975.1 uncultured Gammaproteobacteria bacterium
TGTTCTTGAACTTCTCAAGCACATCTATACTAAAACAGAATTAATAGAGGTGCCCATAATTTCACCATCAGGGCTCTCACCAATTGGTGGGGACCTTATTTTGCAGTAGCCAGTAAAAATTCCCGTTTAAACTCACCAAACCTATGCTCCTGGATGGCACTGCGGATATCTCGCATCAGCTGTTGATAGTAATAGAGGTTATGGATGGTATTTAGGCGCGCCCCCAGGATCTCATTACAGCGCAGCAGATGGCGCAGGTAGCTACGACTATAGTTCTGACAAGTGTAACAGTCGCACTGAGAGTCGATCGGCCCTAGATCCATCCGATGAACGCTGTTTTTAATCCGCACCACCCCAGAGTGGGTAAACAGATGGCCGTTGCGTGCATTACGAGTCGGCATAACGCAGTCAAACATATCAATCCCTCGCTCTACCGCCGCTACGATATCCGCTGGAGTACCCACCCCCATCAAGTAGCGTGGCCGCTCTTGCGGCATTCTGGTTGCCAAGAAGTCCAGAATCTGCCAACGCTTCTCCGGTGGCTCGCCGACCGAAAGACCACCAATGGCATAGCCGTCAAACCCTATATTCACCAGCCCCTGCAGTGACTGCTCACGCAACTGCGGATAGACCCCGCCCTGCACAATCCCAAACAGGGCGGATGAGTTATCCCCATGCGCCACCTTGCTGCGTGCCGCCCAGCGTAGAGAGAGCTCCATAGAGATCCGTACCTCCTCCTCACTAGCCGGATAGGGGGTACACTCATCAAATATCATTACGATATCTGAGCCAAGCTCGCGCTGCACCTCCATCGACTCCTCCGGCCCCATAAATACCGGCGAGCCATCTACCGGAGAGCGGAAATCTACCCCCTGCTCACTGATCTTGCGCGTCTTCCCCAAACTAAAGACCTGGAATCCTCCAGAATCAGTCAAGATCGGCCCACCCCAGTGCATAAAATCGTGCAGACCACCATGCAGCCCAATAACCTCGGTTCCAGGGCGCAGCATCAGATGAAAGGTATTCCCTAAAATAATCTCTGCCCCCAGACCTTGTAGCTCTTCTGGGGTCATGGCCTTGACCGTCCCATAGGTACCGACCGGCATAAAAGCTGGAGTCTCCACACTACCCCGTGAAAAAGATAGCTGCCCACGCCGAGCCATCCCATCGGTTGTCGAGAGATTAAACTGCATTGGTTACATCTGTATTTCGGGTGATAAACATGGCATCTCCGTAACTGAAAAAGCGGTACTTCTGCACCACGGCATGGTGGTAGGCAGCCATGATATTGTCGTATCCAGCGAAGGCTGCGACCAGCATCAACAGGGTGGACTCCGGTAGGTGAAAATTGGTCAGCATCGCATCGACAGCCTTGAAGCGGTAACCGGGACGGATAAAGAGAGAGGTGTCACCATAAAATGGCTGCAGTTGCCCCGTAGCAGCAGATGCAGCCTCCAGACTACGCACGGAGGTGGTACCAACTGCAATAATACGCCCACCCCTCTCACGGGTAGCCAAAACCTGGGCGCAGACCTCCTCACTCACCTCCACGTACTCACTATGCATCAGATGCTCTTCCAGCCGCTCGCTACGCACCGGCTGAAATGTACCGGCCCCGACATGCAGGGTCACTCTGACGCTACCGATCCCATCTTTTTCCAGGCGCTGTAGCATGGCCGCATCGAAATGGAGCCCCGCGGTGGGTGCTGCCACCGCCCCAGGACTCTCTGCATAGACTGTCTGATAACGCTCCAGATCTAGCTCCCCATCATCCCGTTTGATGTAGGGAGGCAGCGGCATATGGCCCTGCTGTTCCATAAGCTCCATCAGGTCGTAACCACTGGAGTCGATCTCAAATAGATCATCTTGACGACCAACCACCTCCAGCTCAACTCCCCCATCCATTATAATCTTGCCGCCTGAACGGAGCGATTTACTGGCTCGCAGTTGCACCAAGGCGTGGCTGGAATCCAATAGCCGCTCCAGCAGGATCTCAACCTTGCCACCACTTGGCTTGCATCCATACATCCTGGCCGGCAGCACCTTGGTATCGTTAAAGACCAGTAGATCATCCGGCTGCAGCAAATCTGGCAGCTCAGAAAACTGGCGGTCATCTAGCTGTTTGGTATTGCCATCTAAGGACAACAGGCGGCTGGCACCCCTCTCCTCTAGCGGAAACTGAGCAATTAGCCTCTCTGGCAGGCGGTAATGAAAATCGGATAGCTGCATAGGTGCAGGATATTACCACACCCTGAAGAGGGCTCTGATTAAATCCATCCATGGCTTTATCAGAGCACGTAAATGGAAAATGCGATTTTCCATTTCCTTCATTTTCTATGGCTTATAGCCATAGAAAATGGCAGCACATCCATGTGCTGCCGGAGCCACTGAATAAATCACAGGTCCCCTAACAGTTGCTCTACAGATGGAAATCTATATACTGACCACCTGCTGCCGGGATGGCGAAATTGGTAGACGCAGGGGATTCAAAATCCCCCGGTGGTAACACTGTGCCGGTTCAAGTCCGGCTCCCGGTACCAAACAGTGTGGAGGCTCTGACCATTAAGTGCAGGGCCTCCCAGCCACCACCCCATTACCAAGCGACTATAGATATCACAACTAAACCTACAATCCCTGATACTGCCACACCAAATATGATGATCTGCCCAAAATGCACTGGTGCTGGGGAGATTACCCGCTTTTATGGGGGAGGGATATATGACTCTACAATTGTCTGTAACTGCTGCGATGGCCATGGGGAAATCGAACACTGCACCTGCTGCTGCGGCAGCGGTATCACTGCAGATGGTAACGAGTGCCAAGAGTGCAATTTACACTCCTCTCAAAGCAAAAACATCCCCTTTGGCAGTTCATCCGAGTAAATCATCAATGGTACAAAAGCCCCCGGCTAGCGCTTGACAGTAGGGTGCTGTAGGCTTAGCCTTTTCGCCCTGTAGCTCTGCTGTTGCGATAGCTACTATGCGGTAGAAAATCCACCTTAAAACAGCCCATCAGGGTCTATTGTATATGGGGTAATAGGGGAGTCCAGCCATGTCTGATCAAAGCTCGAAGAAAGAGACAGTTATAAACGGGGGAGATGAGTTACTACATGATAATGGTGATTTAGTGGAAGATCGCAACATTTTTCGTCAACAAACAGCCATGAGCAACAATCGCGGCCTCTGGGCTCTCATCATAATCATAGTAATCATTACCGCCGGAGCCATCTCTATGGTTCCAGATGATGAGGTTGCGGTCGAGAATGAGCAGATAGAGCCGATAACACGGCTACCATCCACCGCCAGCACAGCAGAGACCCCTGGAGAGAGTGCTAGATCCATGATTAAAAAGCTACGCTCCAGCCGTGATGGCAGCCAAGCAGCGTATGATGCGGCTCAAAAAGAGCATGCCAACGGCCAGCTAACAGATGCCTATCTACTCTATTTTTTTGCAGCTCGCCAAGGCAGTGCTGCCGCTGCGCTGGAGCTTGGCAGTCAGGCCGATCCCACCTACTACAACGAAAAAACCAGCAGTCTAGATGGTCCCGATATGGCGCAAGCATATAAGTGGTATCGCCTAGCAATGAGCGCTGGCAACAGCGAGGCTGAATCCCGTCTAACCAAACTACATGACCATATTGCACTCCAAGCGAGTCGTGGCGACACAGAGGCTGAACGCCTACTGCTGCAATGGAAATAGAGGACTGATAAATATGACAAACCGATGGATTAAAGTTTTATTGGCTCTGCTATTTAGCGGCATAGTTACCGCATCCATGGCAGCCAAGACGCCACTACTGATGCCTGGCAAACACTCACTCTACCAGCGTATCCTGGCGATACCAGGCACCAGTATGAGCGCATCTCCAGGACGGACAGCAGGACAGAAGAGCGTCACCCCTTTTACCGCATTTTATGTATACCACCACCAACAGGTGGGCAATAAGCAGTGGCTACAGGTCGGTACCGATCGGCATGGCAACATCAGTGGATGGATCCCTAAGGAGCAGACACTGGAGTGGAATCAGGGGCTGACCGTCGCCTTCCGTGACCCGACAAAATATGATCGCAGTCTGCTTTTTCGCGACCAAAACAGCCTGCAAAATCTAGTTGAATCACATGATAAGGAGCTGTATCGCCGCCTCTACAATGCCGCCACTGCAGGAACCATCTCTAAACAGTCACCCGTTATAGCTATCCAGCCGGCCGGGCGCACCGATATCAAAGAGGACTTCTATCTGGTTCCGATCCATCAGCACAGAGATCTATTTCTGGGTGCAGAGAAGGTACGTATGCTGGAGGTCTCCAGCGTACCACTGCATACAGAGATCGAAAATAGTACGCCGCCGCCCCAAGCCGTACCAGAGAAAGAGCACAGCTACAGTGCCGGGATCGTCTTTGCTATCGACTCCACCCTATCAATGGGGCCCTATATCGACCGCACCAAAGAGGCAGTAACCAAGATCTATGACAGCCTCAATAGTGCCGGTGTGATGGGCAATGTCAACTTTGGCCTGGTCTCTTTTAGAGACAGTATCAACGCCACACCAGCCCTTGGATATCTCACCAAAACCTATGTAAATTTACAGCGGGACGGTAGCGCCAAAACCTTCCTGTCCAAGGTCAATGGCCTTGATGCAACTACCGTATCTAGCCAAGGTTTTGCCGAAGATGCCTATGCCGGGGTAAAAAAGGCGATAGAGTCGATGGACTGGTCACAGCAGCACGCAAGATATCTGGTGTTGGTTACAGATGCCGGTGCCAGAGGCGCACGTGACCCACTCTCCAGCACTGGCATGAGTACATCTGGGCTGCGTCAACTGGCACAGGACAACGGCATCGCCATCTTTGTGCTCCATCTGCTGACCCCATCCGACCAGGCAGATCACAAGACGGCGGCAGTTCAGTATCGAGCCCTCTCAGAGTTTCCTGGTATCGGCAGCCTCTACTACGGCGTAAGAACTGGTGATGTCGAAGAGTTTGGCCACGTACTGGATGCACTAGCCGGCCAGATCACCAAACAGGTACAGTCAGCCGCCAGCACAACCGGCTCGACCCACTCCGGGAGCGGCCGTTCGACTTGGTGTTTCTCAAGAACGTGCT
>CBFDBF010000139.1:0-5101 GCA_965602975.1 uncultured Gammaproteobacteria bacterium
ATCAGAATCTTGGGGGCATTCATGATGACCCACCTAAATCTATACTGCCACGCTCCAGACACTACTGGAAATGGATGATACTAAGTCTATGACCAAACACCATTACGACCTCCCCCCCATGCAGCTGGAAGTCGCGCTGAGGGTTAAAGAAGAGCATCCGTGACTCCATGGCATAAAAACTCTCACCATCACCGGCAGTCCGCTCCTCATCAGTTATTACACCAAACAGAATGAGCTTGTATCTGCGGAAATCGATATCCCCAATCAATGCGCCATCCAGAATAGATCCTGATGAGACCATTACAGTCTCAAGACCAACCGCATCATCCCCATACAACATCCCATAGATCGCCTCGAAGGCTACTGGCCGCCCAATATACTCGCCCGCCATCAATCCCAACGTCTTGAACGGCATCACCGTATGGTTGGCACCAACCTGCAGCAATTTCCTCACCGTCTCCTCACGATTTGCCCTGGATATAATCTCAATATCCGGGTTTATATATCGCGCGGTCAGGGTAATAAACACATTGGCCACATCGTTATCGGTAAGACAGAGCACCCTCCCAGCACGACTACTAATTCCGACGTTATGCAGCAACTGAGTGTTTTCGGCACTACCAAGGATTGCCAGATACCCCAACTCCTTGGCCAAAGCGATATTCTCAGGGTTGGAGTCAATGATCACAAAGTGGTCACGATCTGCATGTAGCTGGTTCGCCACCACCTGACCCATGCGGCCATAACCGCAGATGATAGTGACATGCCGACCACCCTTCTCCAGCTCGGCAAAGACCCGGTTCTCCCGCATCTCTACCATCTTCTCCCCAAAAGCCGAAACGATAATAGATGTCAGAAAAGAGATCACCCCAATACCACATATAATCAGGAGCATGGTAATAAAACGACCCTCAACTGTCTGCGGGGTAATATCGCCATAACCGACTGTAGAGATGGTCACCAGCGCCCAGTAGACCCCATCGAAAAAGTGGTCAATCTGTCCCCCTTCATGGCGAGCCTCAAAAAAATAGATGGCCGAGGCGGAGATAAAGATGACAAAGGCGAGAAATATAAACAGTGAGTAGAGCTCAAATCGCTTCTCCGACAGCACCTTGGCAAACTCATTCAGGCTACGGGCGTAACGAAACAGCTTGAACAACCTGAACAGCAGGAAGATACGAAGAAAACGGAGTGGACGATAACTGGGGATGATAGCCAATAGATCGATTATAGCCAGAGGTGTGGTCATATAGTCCCACTTTTTACGCACCACCTCCCACAAGGCTGGCCCCAACCGAAAGGTGCCATTTATAAATTCAGCACTCTCATAGTGCTCTATAATGACTTTATGGACGTCGTTATATAGCCAGAGCCGCAGCAGATACTCCAGCAGAAACACACCTACCGCAAACACCTCAAAGATCCGACCAAACCTGCCAAGGTCTGTCTTCACCTCATAGATCAGGAGAAAAACACTAGCCAGCACCAGGGCGATCATGAAGATATCAAAATATGGCCTGATTTTGGATTGTGGGTCTATCAACAAACTATAAAAAAAATCCTTGGTTCTCCGGTAACTGGCAGAGTCTTCCAGTGTGAAACAGTGGCGTATGATGAGTTGATTAACTGACATATCGAACCATGTATGCAATATTAACGCCAACCTATTGCCCCTTGCGCCTGGCTCTCCCTCCTTTTACTATCACACCTATGAATAGAACAGCTCTCTCCTCGCTCCTACTATCACTCCTACTGCTAACCGCCTGTAGTGAACCTGACCGTCCAACTATCGGGCTATATCTAGCGGTACAGCGGGGAGATCTCGACCAGCTGGAGCGCCATATCCACTGGGGAGCAGATATCAACCAGCCGAACATAGATGGCCAGATGCCGCTCCATGTGGCCGCCACCAAGGGGAGGATAGTGGTAACAAAGCTGCTGTTAAAGCATGCTGCCGATATAGACGCATTAGATAGCGCTGGCCACTCTCCACTCTACGCTGCCATCATGTCCGGACGCGCACAGATGGCGCAGTATCTACTCAAACGTGGAGCCACAATCGACCCAGACCAACTGCTGATGGAGATGACCAACAACGGTGTGACCAAACGCGATGTCATGGAGCTCCTGCTCATAAACGGAGCCGACATCAACCACCTGGGAGAGTCCGGCCAAACTCCACTTATTCTGGCTATAACTAAATCTGAACTACTGATGACCAAAAGGTTGATCGCCCATGGGGCCGACGTCAACCAAGCCGGAGGCTCCGGCAGATCACCCCTGGAGATAGCGACTGAGAGCAGTAACTCAGAGATTATCCGTCTACTCCAACGTAATGGTGCCCGCTGAGCTAAACTACAACCACTATTCAAATCAAAAGGCGAAAACAATGGCTGAAACAGTTGAAGATCTAACCATAAAATATAGTGAGGATGGAGTCGACATCGTCAAAGAGCTAGATAAAATAGTTCTATCCAAAGGGGCATGGTCCACCATAATCTACCGCTACCAGGAGTGGAATCGCGCCAAAGAGGAGTATGGTACGGATAAATACTCCATCCGCCGCTACCAGAAGCGCAGTGGTGAATACAGCCAGAAGTCCAAGTTCAATATCTCCAGTAAGGCACAAGCTGAGAATATCATCGCCGCCCTACAGGGGTGGATTTAAACCAGACACTGCAACCAATTCAAAATTGTCTAATATACGTACCCTACTGCTGTTTTTAGTCTTAACAATTTTGCCTATCTGTCAGGCAAGCGCAGAGGTTACTGTGCTGGTTCATGGCTACCTAAGCGACTCCAGAACATGGGAGCATAGCGGCATCCATGCCACACTACATCAAGCTGGGTGGAGATATGCTGGTAACCTTGGCTTCTCCCCGCAAGGCTTAATAGAGCACTCTCAAACCACAAGACATAGCAATAAGCTGCTATACACTATAGACCTACCATCAACCGCCCCCGCACCACTGCAGGCAGACTGGCTACAAGCAGCCATGTATCGTATAAGCCAAAAACACCCAAATGAACGCATTACTATGGTAGGGCACTCTGCTGGCGGTGTTGTCGCTCGGCTTATGCTGGTTCGATATGGCTTAAATAACATAGATCGTTTGATCACCATAGCCGCCCCACATTTAGGAACAGATAAAGCGGTTTCTGCCCTTAAGGCCGTAGATAATCATGGCATGTTCGGCACTATAAAAGAGCTATTCGTGCGTAATGAGATAGGCAATGACGCATACAACACACTACAACTGTCGCGTGGTATTCTGCTTAACCTTACCCCACCGGCTCCAGGCAGCCTCCTGTTCTGGCTAAACGCTCAACCACACCCTGATATCGAGTACATCTCCATCATCCGCAGTAGCGGTTACACCATCGCGGGTGACCTGTTAGTGCCGCCATTCAGCCAAGACATGAATATGATCCCGGCCCTACGGGGCAGATCAAAAACAGTCATCACCTATCAAGGGCATGGGCTCACCCCTATGGATGGCAGACTACTAGTACCACTTTTATAACCACGTCCGCTCTGGCACAACACACCTACAACCATTTAGAGAGCCTCTGATTAACCCCGCTTACGGGGGAGGGACAAAACGGTATTAATTACGAGGCTCCCTGGATCAAACCTTAGGGCAACGGTTTTGGCTCTCTAGTCACATCATCTACAGCGACATAGGTCAACTCGGCCTGGGCAACCTGTTTAATGGTCTCTGGGTCACTCTCCTGCTCAGAGTAGACATCTACCTTTACCCTTACCGAAGTGCGGCCACGTTTAATCACCTCGGCGTAGCAGCTAACTAGATCTCCCACCAATACAGGCTTGATAAATAGAAACTCATGCACTGCCACGGTAACCACTCGCCCTTTAGCCAACTGGATTGCAACCACACTCCCGGCAATATCTACCCGTGACATCAACCAGCCACCAAATATATCTCCAGCAGGGTTAGTATCTGCCGGCATAGCAACTACCCTAATGGTTAATTGACGTTCGCCTACATGGCGCGGTTTAACATTTTCACAGGACATAACTTGGACACCCTTTAGCAATAGTTGATAGAAGTTCTTTTAACACAGCATCCCTTGCCCCCGTCAACCATATAATGA
Organism: uncultured Gammaproteobacteria bacterium; assembly: GCA_965602975.1. GTDB lineage: Bacteria > Pseudomonadota > Gammaproteobacteria > Chromatiales > Chromatiaceae > CBFDBF01. The sequence goes on from CBFDBF010000139.1 coordinate 4,117, forward strand.
TTATCAATCATCCAGGGTTGAGATATAGGCAAACATATCTTGCATCTCTTCATCCGTAAAATCCAGCAGCAGTTCATCCTGCGGCTCATCCTCGTCATGGATACGTATCTTCTCCCGATATTTTCCAACCTGGCGCCATAGATAGCTGATATATTGACCAGCCAGCATAGGGACACCATCTTCAGCATCACCACTACCGCTCTTACCGTGACAGGAGGCACACTCTTTCTTATACAGCTTCTCTCCCTGCGCACTGTCTCCCGGTGCAATTGGTATCTGCATCAATTTTTTTGCTGCCAGCAGACGAGCATAAGCATCAAAACCGGGAGCTGTCTCATCTACTGGAGCAAGTCTGGTCTCCAGTTGAATCGCGCCAATATAGCGTGCAACATCCTCAATATCACTATCTGGCATCTGCCGATCATCAACATACTCCACCATGGCAAGGTTGGGACGTTTGCGCTGCCGAAACAGGTATAGTTGCTTGGCTATAAATACAACCGGCATACCGGCCAGACGCGGGTACTCCCCCTCTTTGCCTCCCTGGGCATACTCCCCATGACAGCCGGCACACACCTCGTTTATCTCTTCACCATTCTCAGGATCGTACTCATACGCAATAGCTTGGGATATTGCAAACAAAAGGCAGCCCAGAGAGAAAATTAGATTTTTAAGCATGACAGCTTTATTAAAAACCAATCAAAGTCGGCCAGTCGGCAAGCTCTGATAACAGACCTCTATCATGCTCACCTAAAACCGGATCTACCATCATCCGGGATAGGGTTGCACGATACTCCTGCAGCGTAAGACCACCTAGCTCCTTGCTGGATATACGCTGCTGCCGGAACTCATCCCAGCGCTGTCGCTCTTCTGCTGATAGACTCTCTGGCCAGTTGCGGGCGCGATAGCGAAACAGCATCTCCGGCAGACGGCTATCCTCAAAGGCGAAATTAGTAGCTGTCAGACCGGCCGCTGAACTCTGCTG
>CBFDBF010000140.1:0-5084 GCA_965602975.1 uncultured Gammaproteobacteria bacterium
AACTGAGCTGCTGGCAGAGCAGCATCTGCACAGTTTTAGCGGCTGGCTGCAGCCATTGGGGCTGGAGTTGGCATGGTTGACTGGACGGCACAAGGGCAAGGTGCGGGAGCAGATTCTGGCAGCCATCGCTAGCGGAGAGGCGCAGCTGATCGTTGGTACCCACGCCCTGTTTCAGCAGGATGTAGAGTTTAACTCCCTGGGGTTGGTTGTCATAGATGAGCAGCACCGTTTTGGTGTGCACCAACGAATGGCACTGCGGGAGAAGGGGCGGAGTGAGGGACGTATCCCGCATCAACTTATCATGACCGCCACCCCCATTCCGCGCACTCTGGCCATGACCGCCTATGCCGATCTGGATATCTCTGTTATCGATGAGTTGCCGCCGGGGCGCAAGCCGGTAACCACAGTAGTGATCGATGATAGCCGCCGACCGGAGGTGCTGGAGCGGGTGCGTCTGGCCTGTGGTCAAGGACGGCAGGCCTACTGGGTCTGCACTCTGATTGAAGAGTCGGAGGCGTTGCAGTGTCAAGCAGCTGAGGAGACGGCCAGTTTGATGCAGGAGAGTCTATCGGAGTTAAAGGTTGGACTGGTTCATGGGCGGCTCAAGGCGACACAGAAAGAGACGGTAATGCACGCCTTTAAAGCCGGAGAGATAGATCTACTGGTGGCAACGACCGTGATCGAAGTGGGGGTAGATGTTCCCAACGCCAGCCTAATGATTATTGAAAATCCGGAGCGTCTAGGGCTGGCGCAGCTGCATCAACTGCGGGGTAGGGTGGGGCGCGGCGCGGTGGAGAGCCACTGTGTCTTGATGTATCAACAACCTCTCTCTGCCAATGCCAGAGAGAGGCTGGCCATACTGCGTAAGAGCAGTGATGGCTTTGTGATCGCACAGAAGGATCTGGAACTACGCGGGCCGGGCGAGGTGCTGGGTACCCGCCAGACTGGAGAGATGCAGTTTCGCATCGCCGACCTGCTGCGTGATCAGTCGCTACTGCCAGCGGTACAGCAGGCGGCAGAGCTGCTACTGCAACAATATCCAGAACGGGTAGAGCCTCTACTACGGCGTTGGATCGGCAGCCGAGAGCGCTATATTAACGCCTGATTGTGGCATACTTATCCTCTATTTTTTTGGGAAGCGGTGCCATTGAATCGTCCACACGCAAATCTAGAGCCACACTGGAGTGCAATACAGAGCTTGCAGCGGGTAGATTTGCCCCCCGCAGTAGCTGGTTGGCTGCGGGACAGAGGATCGTTAACGGCCAGGTTGAAGGGGGTGTGTGGTGACGGCTTTAGTGTGCTTTTGCGGCATCAGGGTTGGCAGAGTCCTCTCTATAGCGAGATGCAGCTGTTGGCTATGCGACGGGGTGAGGTGGCTATAATTAGGGAGGTGGAGCTGATGTGTGGTGATAAGGCGTTGGTGTTTGCCCGTACCATCATCCCCGCCAGTAGTTTGAGAGGCCCAGCTCGGCGCTTGAGTATGCTGGGTACTAAGCCGTTGGGGGAGGTGCTATTCTCCGATCCACGGATGCGGCGGGGGCCGATAGAGGTGGCGCGGCTGCAGCCACGACATCCACTGTTTGTAGCGGCGACCGCTAGTCTGGCAGATAGGCCAGACAGTTTGTGGGGGCGAAGGACTATATTCTATTTGGCTGGTGCCCCTCTGTTGGTAAATGAGATCTTTCTACCGAACATGCCTATTGAATGACCACACATAGCTATAAGCGTAACCGTGACCCATCTGCTATAACCTGGCAAGAGAAGTTGCGTCGGTACGCCCTGTTAGTGCGCCTGGATCGCCCTATCGGTATCCTGCTGCTGCTATGGCCTGCACTCTGGGCCTTGTGGATCGCCGGTAGTGGTAGCCCTGACTGGGGGGTAGTGCTGATCTTTGTGTTGGGGGCGGTGTTTATGCGCTCTGCTGGTTGTGCCATTAATGACTATGCAGATCGTAATATAGATGGTCATGTGGAGCGTACGTGCAAGCGGCCACTGGCAGTTGGGTTGGTCAGCCCAAAAGAGGCGCTGGCGGTCTCTCTTGTATTGGTGCTCTGCGCTTTTATGCTGGTGTTGCTACTCAATCGGCAGACGGTCTGGATGTCTCCGGTAGCGGTACTGCTGGCGGCCAGCTATCCATTCATGAAGCGCTATACTCATCTGCCACAGCTGGCTTTGGGTATGGCCTTCGGCTGGGCCGTCCCGATGGCATTTATGGCGCTTACCGAGAGTGTCCCTCCGGTTGGCTGGCTGCTGTTTATTGCCGCAGTGATATGGGCACTGATATATGATACCGAGTACGCCATGGTGGATCGGGAGGATGATCTCAGGATCGGGATGAAGTCAACTGCTATCCGGTTTGGTGAGTATGATCGCCTAATGATCGGTCTGCTTCAGCTCTTAATGTTGGGGGTGTTGCTGCTGGTTGGGGGCAGGGAAGAGCTTGGGATCTACTACTATCTGGGGCTCACCGGGGCGGCCTGTAGCGCCATCTATCAGCAATATCTAATCCGTAAACGTGAGCCTCACAGCTGTTTTTCCGCCTTTCTAAATAACAATGTTTTTGGTTTGGTGGTGTTTATCGGGCTGTTTTTGGATTACCTTATAGGTTGAATCTGTAGATAGGAGGATCGTATGAAGCTGATAAGCAACAGTTTTGAACATGGTCAGGCCATTCCGGTGGAGTTCGCTTTCTGCCAGCCAGACCCCGATAGCCGGGTGACTCTTGGGTCGAACAGGAATCCACAGCTTGCCTGGAGTGGGGCGCCGGATGGGGTGCGTTCATTTGTACTGGTTTGTCACGATCCGGATGCGCCGGGTGTGGCGGATGATGTTAATACAGAGGGTCGGGTTATTCCACAAGATCTCCCCCGGGTGAATTTTTATCATTGGTTGCTGGTGGATATTCCGGCCACTGCTTCCGCCATTGATTCTGGTGTTGATTCAAGTGAGGCAACCGCCCGTGGTAAGGGGCAGATGCCGGGGCCACATGGCGCCATTAGAGGACGCAATAGTTTTAGTGATTGGTTTGCGGGTGATGCCGACATGGGGGGCGACTATTTTGGTTATGATGGTCCCTGTCCGCCTTGGAACGATAGTATCACTCATCACTATATCTTCACCCTTTATGCTCTGGATATTGAGCGGTGTGGTCTAGATGGGCCGTTTGGTGGCCCGGAGGTGTTGGCGGCGATTGAGGGGTCTGTTTTGGCTAAGGCGAGCTTAACCGGTATCTATAGCCTGAAACAGTAGATAGTGTGACGTTAATTAGAGGGAACAGGTTATTGGAACAGTCAGTAGACCTAGCGCAACAGTTTATCGATAAAAGATACCTGGTGGATAGGGGAGTAGCTGCTGTTCTGTTGCACCCCGAGTTGCTGCTGAAGTTTCTGGGGAAGCATGATCTGTTGCGGTTTTTCAGTAGTAGCGAGGGTCTTGCTACGGCCCTGTTTATTGATGCAGATATCAACCATCCAGAGTACCCATCTGTCACTCTGGAGCACACTGCGGGCTCGCTGTTACAGCGAGCCTCACCACATGTAATGCTAGATGCACTGCTGCGTGAGGAGCATTTATGCCCAGTGCGCATTATGCATAACGGAGATAGGTATGAGCTACTGCTAGCTCCACTTTCGGAGCGTAATATCGAGCTGTTGGATCAGTTTTATAGTATGTATCGTATCGATATTGCTCGTGCCTATAGAGTAAGAAAGGGAGTGCTAAAGCGGCCATTCAGCTCGAAACAGCTGCCAGCCTGTCTGGCAACTCTATTTATTGAACAAAACTCCATATATGAGCAGGGTACGGCCGGGGTAGACGGTATGCTGGTGAGTGATGGTAGCTGTAATCCTGATGCTACTATTATGGCGGAGAGTCCAGAGAAGTTGGCGCAACTATTTACTAAGGAGAACATAGAGTAGCCAACACTCAGGGTTTCAAGAATAGTTCTGATCAAGGCGCAGCTTGCAGGTAATGGTTATTCCATTGGCAAAAGTTGCAACGCAGAGCAGGGCGATTCTTGAAGCCTCTAACATATTGAAGTAAAAAGGAGAGACTGTTGTCTATTTGCTCTCAGACGGCGTTATCAAGCCTTGCTGTAGGAGTGCTACAGCGGCACCTTGATGCCTTGCTGAAAACAGATAGACAACAGCTGAATGTCGGCTACTCTATGTTCTCCTTAGTAAGCCAAAATAGAGTTAACAACCCCGGCATGATAAACATCTATTTTTACCAAGGAAGCGGTGCACAGAATGAAGAGTAAATTCTACAAATCAGATTGGTTTTTTGGGCTGTTGGTGGTGGCGGTATTTCTCCTGCTGGCTCCCAGCACCCCGATGCGGAGTTTGGAGCGGGCTGCATATGATGTCGGTGTGCGGGCTACGGATAGAGTCCCTGATCCAGATATCGCAGTTATCGCCATAGATGATGAGAGTATCGCCAACATTGGACGCTGGCCATGGTCGCGAGATGTCCACGCTCAACTGATTCAGATGCTGGGCGAGGCTGGAGCCAGAGAGATCGCCTACACGGTGTTCTTTCTGGAGCCACAGCAGGATCCTGGAGTCGGTTTTATCCAGGATCTGAGTGCGCAATTGGCGCAATCCGGGTTGGCAGTGCTGCCCGATATGTCCGCAGGGTTAAATGCACGCCTGTTGCAACTGAAGCGGGATATTCAGAAATTACAGCAGGCAGTCGCTGAGCAGGGTGTTGAGTTGGACCGAGAGATCCTGGATGAGTTACCGGTTCTGCTATCGGAGTCATGGGGGCCAGGAGTAGAGGCGATAATCACCGCGTTGGAAGAGGCCGGTTCCAGTCTGGATGCAGATAGTCTGCTGGCTGCAGAAGTAGCCAAGGCAGGCAATGTACTACTGGCTGAACCATTCGTGCTGGGTGAGCCGATGGGAAATATGGACTCCGAACTACTGCCATATATCACCCGTAGCACCCTAAATTTTGGTGCTGGTGGTGTGGATAAGCCACCGCTACAGGCGCGCCGTATTTTTCCTCCAATTCAGGCGGTGGGGGGGATGGCGCAGGGTATAGGGCATCTCAACAGTAACCCGGATGTAGATGGGGCGATACGCGCT
>CBFDBF010000141.1:0-5052 GCA_965602975.1 uncultured Gammaproteobacteria bacterium
TTCTGTCTCTCCAGATGGGTCCAGCCGCGTATCAGACGGGTGGAAAGGTGGCGCAATTGTGCCAACTCAACCTGCAGTTTACCCTCAAAGGAGCGTGCCCGCTGAGCAAAGATATCCAGGATCAGGCCAGATCGATCTACCACCCTGCACTCCAGCTCCTTCTCCAGGTTACGCTCCTGGCTGGGAGAGAGCTCATGGTTGAATATCACCAGCTCCACACCCTCTGCCAACACTGCACTCTTGACCTCAGCAACCTTGCCGCGGCCGATAAAAAAACGTGGATCAGGGGAGACTCTGCTACCGCTTATGGTGACAACCGGCTCGGCACCAGCTGCAACCGCGAGATCCACAAACTCTGTCAGCTCATCTGGATCTCTGCTGGCACCGATGGAAAAACTGACCAGCAGAGCCCTCTCACCGCTCTTGGGGCGCTCAAACATACAGAGTCATGGTAAAAATTTAACGATTACCGGGTTCCGGCTGGTCGTCATCTTGGGGTGATGATGGCTCCAATTTAACATTACGCACTGGAACTATGGTTGAAATAGCGTGCTTGTACACCATCTGGCTAACATTATTCTTCAGTAGCACCACAAACTGATCGAAAGACTCAATCTGACCCTGCAACTTAATCCCATTTACCAGGAATATAGAGACGGCAACCCGCTCTCTACGCAGTGCATTTAAAAAAGGGTCTTGTAGACTATGCCCTTTAGACATGGTGTTCTCCTTATCTTCTTAGTCGTTAGAAATCACATTCCCAATCAGCCGAAGTGTAGCACAAAGCGGGATCAGAACTAATATTGTTCTATCAAATATGGGCAGCAGACACGGTTTTCAAGGCCTGTAACAGCAGACCGTCACCCTCATCCAGCCAGTTGAGTTCACGCTCTGACCGCAGCCAGGTGATCTGCCGCTTGGCAAGCTGGCGAGTGGCAGCTAGAGCCTTATCGATCATCTCTTCCCACCTATACTCACCCTGAATATAACCCAGCATCTGACGGTAGCCTACACAGCGCATAGAGGGCATATCATCCTCCAGCCTCCACTGCTCTAGCAGCGCCCGCACCTCGCCCTCAAACCCCTGTTCCAGCATCTGCCCAAAACGCCTCTCAATCCGCTGGTGCAAAACTGCCCGATCTTGCGGACAACGAGCCAACTTCACTACTCGGTATGGTAGTTTCTGCTCCCCATCCTGCTGCTGCATAGAAGATATCGGCAGACCGGTAAGCTCAAACACCTCCAGCGCTCGAACAATACGCTGTGGATCATGCAGATGGATACGCGCAGCAGCTACCGGATCGACCTCCTGCAGTCGCCTATGCAGCACCTCCCAACCGCTCTCAGCCGCCTCTTGCTCTAGCCCTGCCCGCAGCTCTTGATCAGCCCCTGGCAACTCCGACAACCCATACTGCAGGGCTCGAAAATAGAGCATAGTCCCACCCACCAAAAGCGGGATTTTGCCGCGACTGCTGATCTCATCCATCTCCCGCTGCGCATCCTCACAAAAGCTGGCAGCAGAGTAGCGCTCATCTGGGTTACAGATATCGATAAGACGATGTGGGGCTTTAGCCAACTCAGCCGCATCTGGCTTGGCAGTGCCGATATTCATACCACGATAGATCAGGGCCGAATCAACACTGATAATCTCTACCGGTAGACTTGCCACCAGCTGTAGTGCCAGAGCAGTCTTACCAGAGGCGGTAGGTCCCATCAGGAAGACGGCTGGTGGCAGCAACACAGCTACTGCCCACGCAGAAAGAGCCGATCCAGCTCGTCCATGCTGAGCTGTGCCCAGGTTGGACGGCCATGGTTGCACTGATCGCTACGTTCGGTACGCTCCATGTCACGCAGCAATCCATTCATCTCATCTATGGTAAGCCGCCGATTGGCTCTGATTGAGCCGTGACAGGCCATAGTGGAGAGAACCGTATTTATCTCCTCGTGCACCCGCTCACTCACTCCATGCTCCAACATATCCGCCAAAACATCACGCAGTAGCTGCTCCGCATCTGCACCCTGCAGCAGTGCCGGAATAGACCTCACTACCACTCTGTCCAGACCGAGCCTGCCAACTTCCAGTCCCAACTCAATAAATAGATCTGCCTGACTCTCGGCCAGATCGGCCTCACGCTGACTCACCGCCACTGTCAGCGGTAGCAGCAACGGCTGGCTGGTAATGCCACCATCTGCATGAGTCTGTTTGAAACGCTCATAGGTGATACGTTCATGTGCAGCATGCATATCGACCAGCAGCAGGCCGGCACTATTTTCAGCCAGGATATAGACTCCAGCCAGTTGTGCCAAAGCAAAACCCATAGGGGGAGTTTCTGCCTCATCCTGCCCGGTGGATAGTGGTGGCTGCTGGGCGGCGAAAGAGGCATGATAGCCCGCACCACTCTCGGCAACACGCAGCGGCATCCCCTGCTGCATCTGCTGTGGCTGTAACACGGCCTGCGATGGACTGCCCTGCATTTCGCCTATAGTTATACCTTCTGGCCTGTTGTTGACCCCAGAGTCGGCCAAGGCGCGCTGTAGTGAGCGGTAGATAAAGTCGTGGATCGACCTACCATCGCGAAAACGCACCTCATGTTTGGCCGGATGGACATTGACATCCACCCCTCTTGGATCGATCTCCAGATAGAGCACATAAGCTGGATGACGACCGTGGAACAGGACATCCTGAAATGCCTGACGCACCGCGTGAAAGATCAGTTTATCCCGCACCATGCGACCATTGAGATAGAAGTGCTGCATGTCGGCCTGACTACGGGAGAAGGTGGGGCGTGCCAGCCAGCCACTGATGGCCAGTCCAGAGGCTGCATCTTGCAGAGAGAGTGAATTTTCGAGAAACCCGCCACCCAGAAGCTCTCTGATTCGCCTCTCCTGCTCCTTAACCTCAACTGCCAGAGGTAGAGAGAGCAGCTCACGCTGATTGTGGCTGAGTAAAAATGAGACATCAAAACGGCTCAGAGCCAGCCGCTTCACCAAAGTGGATATATGGCTAAATTCGGTCTTCTCTGTACGCAAAAATTTACGTCGAGCCGGGGTGTTATAGAAGAGATCACGCACCTCAACCGTGGTGCCTTGGGGATGCGCCGCAGGCTCCAGCCCGCCATCCCCACTGGAGGCTGAATCAATCACCCAGCCGCTGTCGCTATCTCCACCCCGCGAGATCAGCCGCAACCTGGAGACTGCCGCTATACTGGCCAGCGCCTCACCCCGAAACCCCATACTGGTGACCTGCTCTAACTGCTGCAGTGAGGCCACCTTGCTGGTAGCGTGGCGGGAGAGGGCAAGCTGTAGATCATCTCTATGGATACCGCTACCGTTGTCTCGAATCCGGATGAGCTTTATACCGCCCTGCTCGATCTCAATCTCAATCCTGGTAGCACCAGCATCAAGGCTATTCTCCAGCAGCTCCTTCACCACCGATGCCGGACGCTCTACCACCTCACCGGCGGCGATCTGACTGATTAGCTGGGATGGGAGGGGTTGAATACGCATGGATACATAGTATGCCGCAATATGGCCGTGGAGCACACTGTTGTGCAGATGGTACCGGGGTACAACCTACAAAAGATATACACCACTATCTAACCTATTTCAGACTCCCCCTCCTAAACCTCCCCAGCAAGCGGGGGAGGAATTAATCAGAGGCCCCCTAAATATGTGATACTGGTGTGGTAGCGACAGCGTCCGAGCGAACAAAAGTGAGTGACATAATTTTCTTATTAGGCGGATTTTGCATACTGGGCAACCTCTTCATCTGAAAGCACATCTCCAACCAAAGCAGTGGCAGCATAAGCTCCTGCACCATGAGCCAACTCTAAAAGCACCCTTTCTTCAACTGGAGAAAGCCCATCTTCTGCCATTTCAGTTTGATGAATTACAATATAGGGGCGCACATAGCGTATAGATCCTCCCAACACCTCGTTAAGTAATTCAGATAAACATTTTTCTGCAGATAGAAAATCTCCAACAAGTAGCCTTGTAGTTGTGAAAGGATCTATGCAGTTACGGGACAACTCATATCCTTTTTCAATATGACGAACATTAAATCTATTTTTATGCACTTTGACATACAGAGTACATGGATGAAACATGGATATGAGTTTTTTAATGAGCATGTTCTTTTGCGCTTAGTATCAAATTTGGACAGCGCGCAAGCTACTACTAAGTGCCCGGTATCTGTAGCACCTGACCAACCTGGATGGTATCGCCCGATATGGCATTCACATCACGCAATAGGGAGAGGCTTATATCGTAGCGTCTGGCGATATGCGCCAGGGTGTCGCCTTTATGGATAACATGTTTGCGCTGCTTACGCTTGTTATGTGCCAACAGGGTGCCACGAGGTGGATTGATATTAAAATAGTCCCGAATACCACCCATGATAGAGCGAGCCAATTTATTCTGGTGATCCGGATCTCGCAGCTTTTTCTCTTCAGACGGGTTAGAGATAAAGGCGGTCTCCACCAAAACCGAGGGTACATCTGGTGATTTGAGCACAGCAAAGCCCGCCTGCTGTACATGACGTTTATGCCGCTTACCAACCCCACCCATACGACCCAATACTTTGCCTGCCACCTCATGGCTCGCCTGTAGAGTTGCCGTCTGAGAGAGATCCAGCAGTACTGAGGCCAGCACATCATCCTTATCTTTTAGCTCCACTCCACCAACCAGATCGGCGCTATTCTCCCGTTGTGCCAACCAGCGCGCAGCCTCACTCGATGCTCCACGATGAGACAATGTATATACGGAGGAGCCGGTAACACTGCGATCACGGAAGGCGTCCGCATGGATAGAGAGAAATAGATCTGCCTTGTTGTTTCGCGCTAATGTTGTCCGCTTGCGCAGACGCAGATAGTAATCCCCCTTACGTATCATAACCGGACGCATACCAAGCTCTTTTTCAACCATAACCTCTAGCTTTTTAGCTATCGCCAGCACCACATCCTTCTCTCTGGTACCGTGTCGCCCACGCGCACCCGAGTCCTCACCACCATGTCCTGCATCAATGGCGATAATAATGTCGCGCTTTCCATCATT
>CBFDBF010000142.1:0-5047 GCA_965602975.1 uncultured Gammaproteobacteria bacterium
TGGATATGGGTATCAAAAAGCTACTCGAATTTTTGCTTTTTAGAGTAGCTGGTGTGCAGGATAGCAGCCTGCTCTTTAAGGGGGAGTTTTTCGATGTAATTATCGAAGAAATCCTGGACTACGGGATTCTCGTGAGCTTTTCTAAGCTTCATTTTATCGTCTATTGCATATAAACACTCAATTCTCTCTTTCACTATCCGCTCAGAAGTTGGTATAGGTTGCCCACCCCCTCCAATACAGCCTCCTGGACAGGCCATGACCTCCATGTAGTGAAAGGCGTCAGGATCTCTTTTTAGCTCATCTAAAACTATCCTTACATTTTTGGCAGTAGCGGCAATAACAACTTTCAGTTTTTTATCGCCAATTTCAATAGTTGCCCGCTTGAGCCCCTTCATCCCTCTGACTTGTTTGAATTCAACATTAGCCAGCTCTTCTCCAGTAATATCTCTATAAGCAGTTCGTAGGGCCGACTCCATTACTCCCCCACTAGCACCATAAATTGCGGCTGCTCCAGAATAGGTTCCGGCTGCATCAACTTCGCTTGGCTCCAGGCTAAGAAGATCTATATGGTGCTTTCTAAGCAGTGTTGCAAATTCCCTGACAGTTAAAACATGATCAACTGGATACATGCCATTTATCTTCATCTTTTCATGTTTGGCCTCATATTTTTTAGAGGTACACGGCATGAATGAAACCACTACAATATCTTTTGGATCGATGCCCTCTCTCTCTGCCCACCAGGTTTTATAGGCTCCGCCAGAATGAATCTGTGGTGACCTGGAGGTGGTTAGATGTTTGATCAATTCCGGGTGATAAAACTCAACAAATTTTACCCAGGCTGGACAGCAAGAGGTAAACATCGGTAGATCTTTACTGTTTTTTATTCTATCGGCCAGCTCTTCAGCTTCAACTACGGTAGTAATATCGGCACCCATATTGACATCAAAAACCTTGTCGAATCCCAGCTGACGAAATGCAGAGTAACACCTTTCAGTCAAATCAACTCCGACATCTAAACCAAGCTCCTCGCCAATGCTTGCTCTGACAGATGGTGCCATTTGAGCAATGACAACTTTGGTTTCATCCTGAAGGGACGCCTCTACTGCGGCGATCTCATTTTGTTCGCGAGCAGAATAGACCGGACAGTGAACTGTACATTGACCACAATAAATACAGTCAACATCTGGATCTCGACTCCAAGTCGCATGAATTTGGTTGGCTTTGCCTCTGATTTCCAAAAAACCGATTCCAATTTCATGGCAAATTTCTACGCATTTATTGCAGGCAATACAGAGTTGTGGATCCAACTCGGCAGCACAAACCAGTTGGTGCTTCTCCTCCCCCTCTATTTCAGGTTTTCTGTATTTTTTTCCGGTAACACCATGTTTTTTCATAACAGCGGTGATCTTGCAGAAATATCCAGCTTTACAGTTAGGGCAGTTTTCCTGATGTCCAGCAAAAAGCAGCTCCATGTTCAGTTTTCGCAACCTCTGTACTTCTGCTGTGTTGGTATAGATTTTAAGCCCACCTCTTGGGGTTAAGGCGCAAGAGGTTGTAACTTCACCGTCGGCCTCAACCAAACAGACCCTGCAACTGGCCCCGGTTGGCAGATCTTCATGATGACAAAGGTGTGGTATTTCAATACCGCTATTAATTGCGAACTGCAAAATAGTTTGATCCTGGCCAACCAAAAACTCTTTATCGTCGATATAGATATTTGTTTTGCTCATTTTGCCTGCTGCTTCAATATATTATCGATATAACTTTTAACTGGTTTAGCAACTGATTTTCCCAATGCGCAAAACGAAGTGATTTCAAGCGTTTCTAATAGCTCTACAATATCATCCCATGGAATAGTTTTATTGTTATCAACCATATTATGAAGTTGAAAAGTGCCAAGCCTGCATGGGGTACATTTCCCGCAACTCTCTTCATTATAAAAACTGAACCACTTGGTCAAAAGCTCTTTAGCCGGAATTTCGCCGCTGTAAACTTCGATTGATCCGGCACCTGTGACCTTTTCTTCAGAAATCTGGTTTGAATTGAATACCTCTCCGCTAGCGCTGCCACCTACCTGAACAAAGAATTCACTCTCTGGCAAATTGCCGCTCTCTATAAGGATCTGTTTTATTGACCAAACGGCAGGTAGATGAAAAACTCCTCTATTTTTTATCTCTCCAGAGATGCAATAGAATCTACTGTCCTGAAATGCGTCGTTATTAACTTGAGCAATGTTATATAAGGTTTCAACATTGTGAACCAGCGTTGGTTTATTGAACAGGCCTGCGTCAGATGGATAAGGTGGTTTGAGTCTTGGTTCGGTTCTACCACCAGAGATTGCGTTGATTAAAGCCGTCTCCTCTCCGCCGATATAACTTGGCTCTTCTTGGAATATCTCAAATTTATAACCCTGTAGACGATATTTTTCTAATATTTTGTCAACCCTGTTCCCAACTGTTTTATAGTAATGTTTATTAAAATTAAAATAGGCATCTTTAGTGCCCAAATAATCCATAGCCAAAATCATGCCTTCGACAACGGTCTCAGCGTAATTTTCTAAAATATATATATCTTTAAATAACCCGATCTCTCCCTCTGAGGCGTTACAAATAATATATTTCTGCTCTCCCTGGGCTTGGTTGACCGCCTGCCATTTCAAATGAGTTGGATAGGCCGCTCCTCCCCTCCCAACCAGATTGGCCTCTTCTATCTTTTGTATCAGTCTTTGAGTCACAATTTCTTGAGAGTTTTTAACAGTGAGAAAGCAATTAAGCCACCAATTAAAGCGGTATATAATTGCGGCCAAGTCATCATAATGGATAAGTTTTTGACTACAGGTTCTGCAAGCATATGAGGCATAATTTGAGCTGTGACTTGCCATAAAAAAACAAATTTAACCACAGACGACAGAATGACTTTGACCGCAAAATGTTTGGCTCTAAAATAGTGGAAGATCACGACCAGTAAAACGTTACCAACCATAATAAATGGCACCATGGGTGCTAGAGGTAGTGGTAACAATCCGCTGGTTAGGGCAACCAGACTTGGGATTAAGGCGATTAAGATGCCGGCAACCGGCCCAAGAAGATAGGTGGCAGTGAATAGCGTGGCATTAACAATCGGCCCAGTTATCCACTGTGAGTGCACAAAAACTGGAAGCCCAACGGTGACCATAAGAAGTGAGGCAAAAATGGTTGTTTTGGCTAAAGCTGTGCCAGTTTCAATAGTTAATGTCTTGTTCATGGCGTAACTTAATCATCAAGCCCTAATGTATCAACTGCTCCTTAACTGTTTTCACCAGAAATATAGATATCACCAACTTTAAGTATAGTCCCCGTTTAACTTGAATACCACTTGTCACCCTCCCCAACTCTAAACGTAGCTCCCCCCTTTACTCCATTTTGCGACAATGCAGCCCCTCTCCCACAAGAGGGGAAGCGGTATATAAACGAGGGGAACCAGCGGGGGAGTTAAAGCCGTTACTTGCTCCTCTATCCTAACCTGACCCACAAGTGGGAAAGGCGTTAAACAGAGGTTCCTTAAAGCTTCGTTATTGGTGCGGGTTAATCGATCTCCAGACTCTCCCAGATCGCATCGATACGCTGTTTAACCGTAGCATCCATCTCGATTGGTCGTCCCCATTCGCGCTCGGTCTCGCTCGGCCATTTATTGGTGGCATCGAAGCCGATCTTGGAGCCTAGACCAGAGACTGGGGAGGCGAAGTCGAGGTAGTCGATCGGACTATTCTCGATAATGGTACTATCACGCGCCGGATCCATGCGGGTGGTCATGGCCCAGATGACATCCTCCCAGTCACGCACGTTAATATCACTATCGACGACGATCACCAGTTTTGTGTACATAAACTGCCTTAGAAACGACCAGATGCCGAGCATCACCCGCTTGGCGTGGCCCGGATACTGTTTGTCTATGCTGATAACCGCCAGTCGGTAGGAGCACCCCTCTGGCGGTAGATAGAAGTCGCTGATCTCCGGGAACTGCCGCTGCAGGATTGGTACAAACAGTTCATTGAGAGCAGCCCCAAGGATCGCCGGCTCATCCGGTGGTCTGCCGGTGTAGGTGCTGTGGTAGATGGGGTCGCGCCGGTGGGTTATACGGTCGATGGTGAAGAGCGGGAACTCGGCCACCTCATTGTAGTAGCCGGTGTGGTCGCCAAACGGCCCCTCTGCCGCCATCTCGCCTGGATTGATATGCCCCTCCAGGATAAATTCGGCACGGGCGGGTACCTGTAGTTCTGAACCGATGCAGCTGGTTACCTCGCTCTTGCTACCACGGAGTAGACCGGCAAAGGCGTACTCTGACAGGGTGTCCGGGATGGGGGTGACGGCAGCCAGCATGGTGGCCGGATCTGCCCCCAGAGCCACCGCCACTGGAAATGGCTTACCGGGATTCTGCTGCTGCCACTGGCGGAAATCTAGAGCTCCACCACGGTGCTCCAGCCAGCGCATGATGACCTGGTTCTTGCCAACCACCTGCATCCGGTAGATGCCAAGGTTGGTACGTGGCTTCTCCGGCCCTGTGGTGATTACCAGTCCCCAGGTTATAAGTGGCGCTGCATCCTCTGGCCAACAGGTTTGGATCGGCAGTGTGGTGAGGTCCACCCTGTCCCCCTCCAGAACTACATCCTGGCAGGGGCCATTTTTCTGCTCCTTGGGTGCCATATCGAGCACTTTTCGGTATAGCGGGAGCTTTTTCCAGGCATCACTCAGACCCTTGGGAGGCTCTGGCTCTTTGAGCGCGGCTAGCAGCAGACCTACCTCCCGCAGCGCTTCTGCCGACTCCGCCCCCATCCCCAGGGCTACCCGGCGTTGGGTGCCAAAGAGATTGGCCAGGAGTGGGTGCTCCGACCCTTTGACCTGCTCGAACAGTAGAGCCGGGCCACCTGCCTTAAGGGTGCGATCGCATATCTCGGTGATCTCCAGATATGGGTCTACCTCGACCTTTATTCGCTTCAGTTCACCTACAGCCTCCAGCTGTGCAATGAAATCTCGTAGAGCTTTGTAGTCGATATTTTACCCTATTGAGT
>CBFDBF010000143.1:0-5045 GCA_965602975.1 uncultured Gammaproteobacteria bacterium
GATGTAGCCAGATCAAGATTACCCCCAGTGACACGTAAGGCCTGCTCAACATCACGTAGTGGTAAATTGGCTTTAGAGCAATTTCCTATACGTTTAGAGTCAACCATGGTGTCAGTCACATTTGATGCTCCATCTCTTCTTAAAAGATGTAGTATAACGTTCCATAATGGTCCCTCATATATAGGTTTAACTAGATATTCATCTATACCTGCCGCTTTAATCTGCTCTCTAGTTTGTGGTAGTACATCAGCCGTGATAGCCACTATTTGAGTGTATTTGTCCACCCCCATCTCTCGCATACGTATAGCTCTAGCTGCATCTAATCCACTCAATATCGGCATATGTATGTCCATCAAGATCATATCAAAACATTTATTGGCTATATGGTCTAATACAGCACGGCCATCATTTACCGCAGTAACCGAGGCGCCACTAATCTGTAGTAGAGTGGTGATTAGTTCAAGATTTATTGCATTATCATCTGCAACCAAGAAATGCACGCCATTAAGTGATGGCACCTTACTCTCATCAGACGATGGGAGCTCTGCATGAGTAGTGGTTATAATCTGTGGTGAAATCAGCATGGTCATTGCCTGCTGCATGATTCCCAGTGTACATGGCATAGAGAGACATGGAACTGTGCTGGATCTCTCGATTTGTCGAATAGTGTGTTGCTCCGAAGTGCTAAGTAGGACAAGTATAGGCTGCCCAGTAGTCGTTTTCTTTGCAGTTATTTTATTCTCTACATTGCCAGCACGAATCTCCTCAGCAGAGAACCCCATAATTATGAGATCCAGATCATTCATGGATACAGTAGTATTCTCAAAGATATTTTCTGCTGCTGCCCCTAGTGTCTGTAGATAATATGATGCTGCCAGTCGGAATAGTGGATGATCACCTAGAAGCAGGCAACGCTTGTCCTGCAGTGGTTGCGGCCAATCTATATCAACTGGTGTGCTTGGTAGCACAACCAGTAAACTAACAGTAAGAGTAGTCCCTACACCCAATGTACTGTTTATTGTTACATTCCCACCCATGGATTTTGCCAGGTTACGACATATACTAAGTCCTAGGCCGGTACCACCAAACCTACGGTTAGTTGAACTATCTGCTTGCTTAAAAGGGGTAAATAGACTACTGCACTGTCGTTCATCTATGCCGATACCAGTGTCGGTTACGGTGAACTTTAGGGTGCTATCCGCAGCAGTTCCAGCTGTCAACATAACCCGCACTACCACCTCACCATCAGAGGTGAATTTTATGGCATTGCCCAGTAGATTAAGCAATATCTGGCGAATACGCTTTTCATCTCCAACAAGTTGCCGTGGAACATCAGGATAGATCAGTAGTATAAGCTCCACCCCTTTTTCATGTGCAGATGGGGCTAGTAGTGAGACAGGTTGTTCAAAACAGTCATATGTATCGAAGAGTATATGCTCTGGATCAAAGTCACCCTGCTCCAACTTTGAGTAATCGAGAATGTTATTTATAATACCCAGAAGCTCTGAAGCTGAATTTGATATGGTTTTTATAAGATGTTGCTGTTTAGAATTGAGATTTGTCTTTAACAGTAGGTTGGCAAATCCAATGATCCCGTTCATGGGAGTACGAATTTCATGGCTCATGTTGGCCAGAAATTCAGATTTAGCCAAACTTGCCTTGAGCGCCCTCCTGCGGGCTAACCCTAGCTCAACATTCTGCAGCTCCAGAGTATCCATGGTTTGCATTAGGTCAGATGTGGCCTCATCAATATGTTGCTGCATCTGTTCACTGTAATTTTTTAACTCTTTGGCCATGGAGTTAAACCCCTCCTCTAGCGAGCGTACTTCACTGCTGGAGGAGTAGGGCACATAGGTAGTAAACTCTCCATGTTTCATTCGTATAACTGCTTTAGTGAGATGCTCTATAGGGGCTGTTATACGGCGTCCCATCCAAACAGCAAAAGATGCGGTAATAAGCAAACCTAAAAGCGCCATTAGAATACTATTGCGGATAACACGCTGTTGGTCGGTTGTGGTGTAGCTATCTATCAGCTCTATCCTGGCCTGGCCTAGTAGTGGCCTATCACTGCTAGGCATTGTAGCTCTATGTTCAATGTGTTCAGGAAAATCCCCGAGTTGTGCAAAACCAACGACTGAATATACAGGGGCAGAAAAATAGTTGGTTGGAATACTGTTTTTGGAGTTGTTTGTCATATGTAGCAAGATGGCACCACGACTATCGTGAATAGTTACAGACATAGCTCCAGTTCGCCTGAATACTTTGGTAACGCTGTTGTTTAGTGCCTCTATATCTCCAGAAAACAGTCCATATACACTAACCGCTGCCATCTCCTGTGCGACCGCTTCTCCCTGCTCTAGAAATGTTCTTTGCAGTGTATCCAGTTGAGTATTAATTATATAACTTGTGAGTGTAAGCGCCATGATGGCTGCGGGGGTAATACCTAGCAGCAGCACCTTTATGTTAAGTCTAAAAAAACGGCGTGGAATCACTTCTACTCTATCCCTGAGCTGTGATTGAGGTGATCTGCTGGTGGTAGTTGTATCTGCAATGCGCGTGCAACATGTCTATTATGTTGAACAGAATAGTATTTTGGATGAGTTGGTTCCGGTAAGGTTTGGAGACTAGCACCCAGAAATGAGCTGACAGTATCACCCATATGCATGCCTATATCTTCGGGGGATGAGAACACAGCAGTTATAGCTCCGGCATTCACATATGCCCTGGAAAAACCAACTACAGGTATCTGTTTATGATAACTAGAGAGAAGGATATTATGTGCGGTATGTCGATTAAATACCAGTTTATCTGGAAGTGCCAATAACACATCACTATTTAACATGAGTGCGGATAGAAGGGAGCCAATTTCATGTTCACTTCTCACTATAGAAAATTGCGGTTTGAGGCCATACTTATCAGCCAGCTTGATGATTTCTGACTTTATATAGATAGAGTTGTCACTGAGCAAAATTCCAACCTGTTTGCGTGTAGGCATAGATTCACTAATTAAGCGTAGCTGTCGCTTAATTGGTTGATCTATATATATAGCTGATGTTTTTCCAGAGACACCGTGGCTTGCTAATGAGCTGAATATCTGCCGGGGGATAAGGGTATGTAGTACTGGTGCATTAGTTTCATGCGCAGCTACAAATTTCGCTGCTCTGCTGCCGACGGTTATTATTAGCGTTCTAGGCGCACTGATATCTGCATTTAGATGGGGGGTGGCAGACTCATCTATTGTTATAGTCCGTAGATTCAATGGTGAGCATTGGTTGCGTTGTAGCCTGCACTGTTTTTGTAGATTGGTGTTGAATGAATCTATGACTTGGTTATAAATATCATCTGTACCACTCTTGATTAGCAATATCTCTTTGGTGGTAGAGGCGATGATACTGCCTGTCATAGAGAGTAAAAGTATGCAGCAGAGTAATAGTAGCTCAATACCTCTGTACAACACTCTCTCTATTTTGTATAGCCACCCTGCACATAGTTCAGTGTTAGTTGTAAGCTTTATCATGGCATCATGCCTTCGACTCCTCCATATTGGCTAAAATTCCATCCCAATTTGCAGATAAGCTTGAGGTTCTGTCATGGACTCATCATCTGCCACAAATTCTACATGGTCACCATTTATGTTCTGTAGTACCAGAGATATCTCGGCAGCGGCCGCTGGTAACTTGATCTTTTTGGAGAGACGTAGATCTAAACGGTGATATGCTGGTATAAGACTCCCATCATCTTTCCACTCAACATCATCGATATAGTAGATGCTGCCACTTAGCTGTAGACCATTATGGAAACGGTGGCTGGCAAGTATACTAAAGGTATGATTGGCAACCACATCGTCTAGTATCATAGGGTCTGGATCTGGTAATCCGGTGGGAAGAGTTTCTCTTACCTCTTCACCTTTGGCGGTGGTTATACTATAACCAAGATGTAAGATGGTGCGCTTGGTGGGACGAAAATCGAGCTGAAACTCAATCCCATCTATATGCAGGTAACCGCTGTTAAATAAGTGTATGGCACCAGGGTCGTTTATATCCAACACAAAAATTGAGTTGTCATTACGGGATGAGATAAGAGGATCAAGTTTCTCCCGAAACAGTCTGATATCTAGAGTTATATTGCTCTCTGGAAAGATTCCGAGATAGCCTATCTCAAAGGCATCAATCCTCTCCGGCTCAGTACCTGGGGCGGCAAAATGTAGATGCTCGCCAAATGGTGCTGGTATACCGTGAATCTGGAGATCTGCATTGGCCTCCCAGATGGTCGGCATACGGTAGGCGCGGGAGGCGGAAGTGCGTATGGTATGGTTGTTGGTAAGGTGGTAATTGAGAGCAAGTCGAGGAGATAGGAGGCCGTCATACCCATCAAAATCCTCGTACATTGCCCCTAGCTTGAGGGCTATGTCATCTCTGATATGCCACTCAGCATTGAAAAAAGCGCGTAGCTGGTTGCGGCTAATATTGTCTTTGCGATTTAAAAGATCCCAACTGCGCATCCGATCATGCCGTGCGCCCAGCCCCCAAACCAGACGCAGGTCATCACGGGGTCTGAAGGTGTGCTCCAGCTCGAGATCGTAGCGGTTAGTCTCAAAACCGAGACCGTATGTCAGTATGGAACCAGGTGCCAGCGGATGAGTAAAACTTGTATCGTCTTCGATATTCTGATAGTTGTGATAAAACTGCAGGCTAAGTTCATTCTCAGTGGCAATGGTATGGTTCCAGCGGAGCTGCTGAAAGTGATATGTATGTTTGGTGTCACGTATAGGTGGGATAGCAGTAGCAGGGGATCCCTCTTCGCGCATACCGGAGGAGTAGCCGGTTTCGAACAGCAGCCGGTCATTACTATCTATCTGATAGTCACCGCGAAAACCTAACCAGCTGGTGGTGGAGCTGTCATGCAGCTCGGCATAACCTTCGTTCTCGTCGTAGTTGAGCGTGACTCGATAATCCAGTGCACCTTGAGATCCGGCATGGCGCATTATTATTTGGGAGGTGTCCTCACTGCCACCTATCAGCTTGAGCATGCTCCCCTGCTGCTCC
>CBFDBF010000144.1:0-5034 GCA_965602975.1 uncultured Gammaproteobacteria bacterium
CTTGGCATGAGAAGCCGAGAGAGAGCCACCAAATACGGTAAAATCCTGACTGAAGACAAATACCAGGCGACCACTCACCGTACCGTAACCGGTCACCACCCCATCCCCCGGAACCCTCTGCTGCTCCAGCCCAAATTCGGTGCAGTCATGCTCGACAAACAGATCCCACTCCTCAAAACTACCAGGATCAAGAAATAGCTCAAGCCGCTCTCTGGCGGTCAGCTTCCCCTTTGCATGCTGCTTCTCAATCCGTTTTTCACCACCACCAAGATAGGCGGCACTGCGCTTCTCTTCTAGCTGCTTAATAATATGCTGCATCTATCTACTCTCGCTATTCTGTTTTATCAGTTTCAGTATCTCTGAAGCGGCAACTGGGATATTGGTACCTGGACCATAGACCGCAGCTACCCCCGCATCAAACAGCTCCTGGTAATCCTGCGGGGGGATCACCCCACCACACACCACCATGATCTCCTTCGCCCCTTCGCTCTTCAATCCGGCTATCAACTTTGGCACCAGGGTCTTGTGCCCTGCCGCCTGAGAGGAGACCCCAACCACATGCACATCGTTCTCTGCCGCCTGCCGTGCCGCCTCTTCCGGAGTCTGGAACAGCGGCCCAATATCCACATCAAAACCGAGATCAGCAAAGGCGGTGGCTATCACTTTAGCTCCCCGATCATGGCCATCCTGCCCCATTTTAACCACCAGCATCCGCGGACGTCGCCCCTCGCTCTTAGCAAAATCTTCCACTTCCTGCTTGATCAAAGCAAACCCCTCATCACCATCATAAGTAGCACCATAGACCCCGGAGATGGAGCGGGTCACCGCCCTGTGCCGCCCCCACACCTTCTCTAGCGCATCGGAGATCTCTCCCACTGTCGCTCTAGCACGGGCTGCTATCACCGCCAACTCCAGCAGGTTACCACTATTCTGCTCCGCTGCCACAGTTAGCTCCTCTAGGGCGCTACCGCAGGCAACACTATCCCGGGTCGCACGAATCTGTTGTAGCCGCTCAATCTGCCCTCGACGCACCGTACTGTTATCAATGTTTAGTACATCGATCTCAACCTCCTCTTCTGGCTGGTACTTGTTGACCCCAACAATCACCTCTTCGCCCCGGTCAATCATCGCCTGTCGCCGCGCCGCTGCCTCTTCAATCTTTAGCTTGGGCATACCAGATGCCACCGCCTTGGTCATGCCACCAAGCTCCTCTATCTCATCAATCAGCTTGCGCGCCTCGACCACCATCTCATTGGTCAGACTCTCTACATAGTGAGAGCCTCCAAGAGGATCTACCACCTGAGTGATCCCGCTCTCCTCCTGTAGCACCAGCTGGGTATTACGTGCAATCCGCGCCGACATGTCAGTAGGTAGAGCCAAAGCCTCATCAAAGGCGTTGGTGTGGAGTGACTGGGTACCACCTAGCACCGCAGCCATCGCCTCGATGGTGGTGCGGATTACATTGTTGTATGGATCGGTTGCAGTAAGGCTGACCCCAGAGGTTTGACAGTGGGTGCGCAGCATCAATGACTTGGGACTATCTGGCTGGAAATGCTGCTGCATGAGTTCGGCCCACAGCAGCCGAGCAGCCCGCAACTTGCAGACCTCCATAAAGAAATTCATCCCGATGGCAAAAAAGAACGATAAGCGGGGGGCAAACTGATCTACCTTAAGACCGGTCGCCATGGCTGCTCGCACATACTCAATACCGTCGGCCAGAGTAAAGGCCAGCTCCTGCACACCGGTAGCCCCAGCCTCCTGCATATGGTAACCAGAGATAGAGACCGAGTTAAACTTGGGCATGTTACTAGTGGTATAGCTGATGATATCCGCTACCACCCGCATTGATGGCTCAGGTGGATAGATGTAGGTATTGCGCACCATAAACTCTTTGAGGATATCGTTCTGCAGGGTTCCTGCCAGCCTCTCTGGAGTTACCCCCTGCTCCTCTGCGGCGACTATGTAGTTAGCCATGATCGGCAGCACTGCACCATTCATGGTCATGGAGACCGAGACCTTGTCCAGTGGGATCTGGTCGAATAGAATCTTCATATCCTCGACACTGTCGATCGCCACTCCGGCCTTACCCACATCCCCCTCTACTCTGGGATGATCCGAATCATAACCACGATGAGTTGCCAGATCGAAGGCCACCGATAGACCCTGCTGCCCTGCCGCCAAATTGCGCCGATAGAAGGCATTGGACTCCTCTGCGGTAGAGAAGCCGGCATACTGACGAATAGTCCAGGGGCGACCCGCATACATGGTGGCCCTGGGGCCGCGTACAAAAGGCTCAAACCCTGGAAGGGTGTCACTGTGGGGAAGTTCGGCACTATCGGCTGCCGTATAGAGCGGCTTGATCTCAATCCCCTCGGGGGTCTGCCAATTCAGCTCATCCAGGGAGCGGCCTCGCAGCTCTATCTCCGCCAGCCTCTCCCAATCACTCAATGAATATTTTTTTGTCATGTGAACGCTACACTATTATGCCAATCTATACGTCTAAGGAGACCCTGATTAAATCATCAGAGGTACCCTAAATTCATTTAGATATCACCATTACTTAGAGACCGCTTTGCTACTCCCCACCATAACCCTCGGCAACTGCTCCTGCGTTGCCCTAGCGCTTACTTCCCTGTAAGCGTCCCCACTAGTGGGGAGGGAACAGTATGTACTCCCTCCCCGCAAGTGCGGATAACCACCATACCTCCCCCACAAGTGGGGGAGGCCAGGAGGGGGAGTCAAACAGAGGCCTACCAAAACTATCTCCTAGGTATACCCTATCTTTTTCAAGCTGGCACTAATCTCCGTTAGGATCGCCGGATCATCAATAGTAGCCGGCATCTTGTACTCCTGACTATCGGCAATCTTCTTCATAGTGCCGCGCAAAATCTTGCCCGAGCGGGTCTTCGGCAACCGCTCCACCACCACCACCTTTTTAAATGAAGCGACCGGGCCGATCTTCTCCCGCACTAGTGCCACCAACTCCTTAGAGATCTCATCATGCGGCGTAGTTACCCCACTCTTTAGTACAACCAACCCCACCGGCAGTTCACCCTTCAGGACATCTGCTGCACCTATAACCGCGCACTCAGCAACCGCAGAGTGCGAGGCCAACACCTCCTCCATACTACTGGTGGAGAGGCGGTGTCCAGCAACATTTATGATGTCGTCAATACGGCTCATAATCCAGAGATAGCCATCCTCATCCTTATAACCGGCATCACCGGTCAGATAGTAGCCGGGTATAGCGCTCAGATAGGAGGATACATAGCGATCATCTTTCTGCCACAGAGTGGGGAGACAGCCTGGAGGCATCGGCAGTTTAATCATAATCTGCCCCATCTCCTCTGGAGATACCTCGCCACCACTATCATCCAGAACCTGTACATCATATCCAGGCACGGCACAGGTGGGCGAACCGGCCTTTACCGGCAACTCTTCGATACCCATACAGTTAGAGGCTATGGCCCAACCGGTCTCGGTCTGCCACCAGTGGTCGATTACCGGAACTTTTAGCTGCTCTTGCGCCCAAGCCAGGGTATCTGGGTCGCACCGCTCACCAGCAAGAAACAGCGCTTTGAACCCAGACATATCATATTTTTTTAGATGCTCCGCATCGGGATCCTCTTTTCTGATTGCCCTAAAGGCGGTGGGGGCGGTAAACATAACCTTTACCTTATGCTCCGAGATCACCCGCCAGAAGGCTCCAGGATCGGGAGTGCCAATCGGCTTGCCCTCAAATAGCAGCGTAGTACAGCCATGCAGTAGAGGAGCGTAGGTGATATAGGAGTGACCCACCACCCAGCCCACATCTGAAGCCGCCCAGTAGACATCACCAGGATCTACATTGTAGATATGTTTCATACTCCACTTAAGGGCAACCGCATGGCCACCGTTATCCCGCACTACCCCTTTGGGCTCACCCGTGGTGCCAGAGGTGTAGAGAATATAGAGTGGATCGGTAGCGGCTACTGCAACACACTCTGCCGGGGCTGCCGCAGCCACTGACTCGGCCCAATCAAGATCCCTACCGGGCCGCATCTCTGCTGCCGCTTGGGGACGCTGCACAATCATGGTCCTCTCCGGCTTGTGCGCAGCCAGCTCAATCGCCTTGTCCAGCAGCGGCTTGTATTCAATCACCCGACTCCCCTCAATCCCGCAGGAGGCTGAAACAATCAGCTTGGGCGTGGAGTCATCGATACGTGTAGCCAGCTCGTTGGCGGCAAAACCACCAAACACCACTGAGTGGATGGCACCGATACGGGCACAGCCAAGCATCGCAATCACCGCCTCCGGTATCATCGGCATATAGATGATCACCCGATCACCTTTGGTAATCCCCTGGGCAACCATGGCACCAGCAAATCGAGCCACCTCATCGGTCAACTCGCTATAGCTGTAAGTGCGTTCGCTAGAGGTGACTGGACTGTCATAGATCAGAGCAGCCTGCTCACCGCGGCCATTAGCAACATGCCGATCAAGGGCGTTATAGCAGGTATTTAGCTCACCCCCGACGAACCAGTGGTAAAAGGGTTTATTGGAGTCATCCAGCACCTTATCAAAGGGCTTATACCAATCGATCTCTTGAGCTGCTTCAGCCCAGAAACCTGCTGGATCTTCCATTGCACGTTGGTAACTCTGCTCATATCCCATAATTTGATCCCGCGATTTTATTTTTATGAGTTCACCAACCAGATAGCCAAGCAGGCTACCGGAATGGCATCTTAAGAAGAACCATCATAGGGTACGCTTATGGGCGCAAAAGTAAATGGTGCTGCAGTGAAAACATCTGTTTATAAGCCTGCTTAAGGGGCCTGTCAGGTTGAAACCAAAGCTACAACGATAGTACAACACCTCAATTACTGAAAAATTGTCTCTACTGAGAATCCCTCTTTCTCTAGAATCACCCGTAGGCGTTTCAGGCCATCCATCTGAATCTGACGCACCCGCTCTCGGGTTACACCAAGCTCACGTGCTACCTCTTCCAAGGTGGAGTTTTTATAGCCCCGCAATCCAAAACGGCGCTCTACCACC
>CBFDBF010000145.1:0-4974 GCA_965602975.1 uncultured Gammaproteobacteria bacterium
ATAAAGTTCGTACCGGACAACTGGAAGAACACCTACTATGACTGGATGCACAACATTCAGGATTGGTGTATCTCCCGCCAGATATGGTGGGGACACCGCATCCCCGCATGGTACGATGAGACAGGTAGTATCTATGTGGGCCGCTCAGAGGATGAAGTGCGGGCAAAACATGGCCTGGCTGCCGACTACTCTCTACGCCAGGATGAGGATGTACTCGACACCTGGTTTAGCTCAGCACTATGGCCCTTCTCTACTCTGGGGTGGCCAGACAGCAGCAGCAAGCGCCTACAGAGCTTCTATCCCACCAATGTGCTGGTCACCGGTTTTGACATCATCTTCTTCTGGGTCGCCCGGATGATCATGATGGGTCTGAAATTCATGGATGACGTGCCGTTTAAAGAGGTCTATGTTCACGGTCTGGTACGGGATTCACACGGCGACAAGATGTCCAAATCCAAGGGCAATGTGCTCGACCCCATAGACCTGATCGATGGCATCGATCTGGAGGCTCTGGTAGTAAAACGCACTACCGGTCTAATGAACCCGAAAGATGCATCCAAAATCGAAAAACAGACCCGCAAAGAGTTCCCGGATGGCATTGCCAGCTTCGGCACCGATGCCCTCCGCTTCACCTTTGCCGCCATGGCTGCCACCGGACGTGACATCAAATTTGACCTTGGACGGATCGAAGGTTACCGCAACTTCTGTAACAAGTTGTGGAACGCATCCCGCTATGTCCTGATGAATACTGAGGGGGAAGATTGCGCTGTTATCGAGTCGACCGTTGGACACTCTAATCTGCCGCAGGATATGGAGCGTTCGCTGGCAGATCGCTGGATCCTCTCCCGCCTGCAACGTACCAAAAAGGTGGTTGCAGAGGCGCTCGACAGCTACCGCTTCGACCATGCAGCACAAGCTATCTATGAGTTTACCTGGAACGAGTACTGCGACTGGTATCTAGAGCTATCTAAACCAATCCTCAATGACCCCAACGCCTCCGATGCAGCAAAACGGGGAACCCGACGTAACCTGCTACGGGTGCTTGAGAGCCTACTGCGGATCACCCACCCAATTATGCCCTTCATCACCGAAGAGATCTGGCAACGAGTGGCTCCGCTGGCCGGCAGAAGTGGTAAGACCATCATGAACCGCCCCTTCCCGCTACACTTGCCGCCGCTGTTAAACCCGGAGGCGGAACAAGAGATGGAGTGGGTAATGCAGTTCATCCTCGGCATTCGCAAGATCAAGGGGGAGATGAACATCGCCCCTGGCAAACCGGTACCGGTACTGCTAGCCAATACCTCTGCCAACGATCGCGAGTGGGCCGAGAAGCACCGTATCTATCTGGATTTTCTGGCCAAAACAGAATCTATCACCCTGCTTATGAATGAAAAGGAGGCTCCAGAGTCGGCTACAGCCCTGGTAGGTGAGATGAAAGTGCTGATCCCGATGGCCGGCCTTATAGATAAAGCTGCCGAACTGGCTCGTCTAGAGAAAGAGCTGGGCAGGCTCCGCAATGAAATAGAGCGTACCGATAAAAAGCTACAAAACTCCAGCTTTATCGATAGGGCACCTGCGGCCGTAGTACAGAAAGAGCGAGATAAACTGGAGGTAGCAAGGTCAGCCCTGCAACAGCTAGAGGAGCAGGCGGCGAAAATAGGAGCACTCTGAAACTACACAAATAACAGAGGTTATTGTAAGTTAATGAGACTATTTTTTTTATTAGACTCCCCCCAATATTGGGGGAGGAAGCAAGATACTATACCCTCCCCACTAGTCGGGACGCCTACATGGAAGTAGGTGCTAGGGCAATGCAGGAGCAAATGCCGAGGGTTAGGGTGGGGAGTAAAAGAGCATTATGTTAATTAACGCTACAACAATAGATATAGGTGAACAATGAAACTAATAGGAGCACATGTCAGCACCAGTGGAGGAGTGGAGAATGCTCCGCTCAATGCTGTTGCCATTGGTGCCAAGGCCTTTGCCATGTTTACCAAGAATCAGCGCCAGTGGAAGGCCAAGCCATATAGCGACCAAAATATCACCGCTTTCAAGCAGAACCTGATAGAGAGCGGTATAGCCCCGGAGCATGTATTGCCACATGATGGCTATCTGATAAATCTGGGCCATCCAGAGCAAGAGCCGCTAGAGAAGTCCCGCAACGCCTTTCTGGATGAGATAGAGCGCTGTATGCAACTGGGGTTGCCACTACTCAATTTTCACCCCGGTAGTCACCTACGAAAGATCAGTGAGGAGCAGAGTCTGGAGATTGTGGCAGCCTCACTTAACTGGGCACTAGAACGCACCAGCGGGGTTACCGCAGTGATAGAAAATACTGCTGGCCAAGGCTCCAATCTAGGTTATAAATTTGAGCACCTGGCGGCAATTATTGAACAGGTGGAGGATAAATCAAGAGTAGGCGTCTGCCTCGACACCTGCCACACCTTCACCGCAGGATACGACCTGCGCACAGCAGAGACGTGCAATGCAACATTTGCCGAGTTTGAGCGCATAGTCGGTTTTCAGTACCTGCGTGGGATGCACCTGAACGACTCTAAGCCGGATCTGGGCGCACGGGTAGATCGCCACGCCAGTCTGGGGGCGGGCAAACTTGGCTGGGAACCGTTTAAATACATCATGCAGGATGAGCGTTTTGATGAGATCCCGATGGTGCTTGAGACTACCGACAGCACCATCTGGCCGCAGGAGATCAAACAGCTCTATGCTCTCACGGGTAGTACAAAACAATACAAAATATAGTAGAGGGCACCTCTATCAATTCATGTTTGGTATCCATGCGCTTGAGAAGCCCAATAACTTCGTTGAAAACCTAGCAAATAGCCAGCTATTTGCTGCGATCTTCGTCTTGTTCTTGAACTTCTCAAGCACCTCTATACTAAAACAGAATTAATAGAGGTGCCCTAGAGTTTATTTCATAAAAAACGGTAACAGATCACAAAATATGTGGTCTTTTTTCAATAATAGTGATAATGTTGCGACTCATTGTATAGCTACAGTGAAGTGGTTTTCGTAGGATGTCGTGCACACGAGATGCACTAGAATTCGTGCTAATAATCTTGGATTTCAAACTTAAATGGAGGAACAAAAATGAGATCTCTTTACAAAACAACAGCATGTGCTATTTGCCTGCTTGCATTCCATGTTGGCAATGCCAATGCCACCCCTGT
Organism: uncultured Gammaproteobacteria bacterium; assembly: GCA_965602975.1. Taxonomy (GTDB): domain Bacteria; phylum Pseudomonadota; class Gammaproteobacteria; order Chromatiales; family Chromatiaceae; genus CBFDBF01. Next base: position 3,189 of record CBFDBF010000145.1, read on the forward strand.
AAATAGCGTTGATGCTAGTTATGGATCAGCAACACACCATACTCCATATTGGCAAGAACTGGATAATGTATCCAATACATCGGACGATTATGGTGTCTCTTGGAGTGTTGATGGTGGAGCAACATATGGAGTATTTGACCTATTAGCTGGGCAAAATGTGCAATTCAGGGTTGATATGCATGAAGACCATCCTGGAACTCACTATGCTAATTTTATGAAACTGTGGGTTGATTGGGGCCAAGATGGTTCATTTGACAATGGCACATCTGATGTTGTTATGTTCGACAAAAGAGTACTTCGCAGCAGCCAAGGTTCGCCAGTACTTGACCCATCTAGTACTGACCATACATATATATCATCAAGTTATTTAGTTGATGACAGCTGGACATCACTGGCAATCAGAGCGAGGGTTACATGTAGTGAGTCTCTGAGACAAGACTGGAATGCGCAGTGGAGTACCAGCGATCAGTGGTACAACAACCATTTCGCTGCAACAGGTTACTTATATCAGGGTGAAGTAGAGAACTGGACGATCGGAGTAAGTGCAGTTCCAATTCCAGCCGCTGCATGGCTATTTGGTTCCGGTCTGATAGGTCTAATAGGTATGAGCAGAAGGTCTAAATAAGCCTAAGGCCATCGACGAAAAACCGGTCTAAAAGCCCCGCATTTGCGGGGCTTTTTTAGCTCTGTTATATAGGAGTTTTAGTCAAATCCCCATACAGAGGTATTTAACCTCTAGATAATCCTCTATCCCATAGTGGGAACCTTCACGCCCCAATCCAGACTGCTTAACTCCACCAAACGGTGCCACAGCAGTAGAGATAATACCGGAGTTTATCCCAACCATGCCATATTCTAGCCCCTCTGCCACTCTCCAGACCCGTCCAAGATCACGACTAAAAAAGTAGGCGGCAAGACCAAACTCGGTATCATTGGCCAGCGCTAGCGCCTCCTCCTCGCTATGGAAGCGAAACAGTGGAGCAACCGGACCAAAGGTCTCTTCACTGGCAATCAGCATCTCACTGGAGAGATCGGCCAGTATGGTCGGTTGAAAAAAACTCCTGCCAAACTCATGGCGTGAGCCGCCAGCCAGCAGACGTGCGCCCTTCCCCACTGCATCCTTAATATGCTCCTCAACCTTCTCTACCGCCTCTTCATTGATTAGCGGCCCTTGGGTGATCTCCTCACTCATACCATCGCCAACTTTCAGCTTAGAGACCTCTACTGCCAATTTTTCAGCGAACCTGTCATATACACCATCCTGTACCAACAGACGGTTGGCACAGACACAAGTCTGCCCTGCATTGCGGTATTTGGACTGCATAGCCCCCTCCACTGCTGCATCCAGATCGGCATCTTCAAATACAATAAATGGGGCGTTCCCTCCAAGCTCCAGCGAGAGCTTTTTGATAGTACTGGCACACTGCTGCATCAATACCACGCCAACCTCAGTAGAGCCGGTAAAGGAGAGCTTGCGTACCATAGAGTTGGAGCTCATCTCACCACCAATTGCCCGCGCCTCACCAGTGATTACACTAAATACACCAACTGGGATCCCGGCTCGTGCGGCCAACTCGCACAGTGCCAGAGCGGAGAATGGGGTCTCTCCGGCCGGCTTCAGCAACATGGTACAACCAGCTGCCAAGGCTGCCCCAGCCTTACGGGTTATCATCGAGTGAGGGAAATTCCAGGGTGTTATAGCGGCACAGACACCGATCGGCTGCTTGATCACCACAATACGCTTGTCTGCCTGATGTGGTGGTATGGTCTCACCATAGATGCGCCG
>CBFDBF010000146.1:0-4965 GCA_965602975.1 uncultured Gammaproteobacteria bacterium
CTTGGGCGACACAGCCGGTAAATAGCCCCACGCGGCCACGCTGTCTCCCTTCTGGCGGATAACTCTTTAACCAGGCTGTGGGCGGCTGTAGCGGTGGTAGCATGGCCATACTGCGTCGCAACTTGCTGCTGCCTAGCAGCCCTGTTAGATATGGCGCTCCACTCTTATGTAGTAGATAGACGAGCCACTTGGCGAGGTGTAGATACGGTAGACGGGAGAGTAGGGAGAGCTGTAGTTGTCTGGTTCGTCTGCGTAGCGGTGGCTCCTGCTGTAGGGCGCGGCTGGCTGTGATCAACTCCCCATAGCGAACCCCAGAGGGGCAGGCCACCTCACAGGCGCGGCAGATAAGACAGCGATCCAGATGCTCTTGGAGTCTATCGCCTGCCACTACCCCCTCTAGCGCACCTTGAATCAGCGCAATCCGTCCACGGGGGGAGTCGCCCTCATGCAGAAACCGCGTGTAGGTTGGGCAGTGCGGCAGGCAGTAACCGCATTTTACACAGCGGTCAGCTTCGGCAAGGATCTCGCTAATCTGCATGTTTTACTAGGTAGATCGTCATAGAATATGGAGTATAATGCGCTTTTCTATTTAGTGTCAGCATAAAGTCAGGCTAAACTATTGTGGGTCGGGTTTTAACCTAACAGACGTATACAGCTCTACGCTTGCTTCCAAATTAGTTGCAAAATACGCTTGTATCCTCTGCCGTGTTCGGTTAATATTCTCGCTCTTTTTTCAAGTGTTTTCTCCCTTTGGAGTGAGTTCTGATGACCACTGTAAGTGCAAAGCCAGCGGAAGTTCGCCGCGACTGGTATCTGGTAGATGCTGCTGATAAGACCCTCGGTAGGCTGTCCAGCGCAATTGCCCACCGCCTGCGCGGTAAGCATAAGCCTGAATATACGCCGCATGTAGACACTGGCGACTATATAGTCGTGGTGAATGCGGAGAAGATCCGGGTTACCGGTAACAAGATGAGTGACAAGATATACCATCATCACACTGGCTATATCGGTAACCTTAAATCTATCAGTTTGGAAAAGCTGCTGGAGAAGGCGCCGGAGAGGGTGATTGAAAAGGCGGTCAAAGGGATGTTGCCGAAAAACTCTCTTGGCCGCAGCATGTTCGGTAAACTTAGAGTTTACGCCGGACCAGAGCACAAGAATCAGGCGCAACAGCCACAACCACTGGAGCTATAAGCCCAGTTCCTAATTTGATATATTGGAATATATAGAGATGGCAGATACTACAATTTACGCAACCGGTCGTCGCAAGAGTTCTGCGGCACGTGTTTTCCTCACTCCAGGAAGTGGTGAGATCACAGTCAACGATCGCCCATTGGATAAGTTCTTTGGCCGTGAGACCGCCCGTATGGTGGTGCGCCAAGCCCTGGAAGTGGTGGAGATGCTGGATAAGATCGATATCCGTGCCACTGTAAGTGGTGGTGGTACTACCGGTCAGGCTGGCGCCATCCGTCACGGTATTGCCCGTGCCCTGGATGAGTATGATGAGACGCTGCACTCCACTCTACGCAAGGCTGGGTTTTTGACCCGTGATGCCCGTGCCGTTGAGCGCAAGAAGGTTGGTCTGCACAAGGCGCGTAAACGTCCGCAGTACTCGAAACGTTAATCCGTTTCTGTAGGAGCCTTTACCACTCCTCGACCCTCAATTGGGGACTCGTCTAATGGTAGGACACCGGACTCTGACTCCGCATGTCGAGGTTCAAATCCTCGGTCCCCAGCCAAACCTCAAAGCCCGCATTTACGGGCTTTGTCTGTTTTAGTAGGTAGTCTTTACTTGCTGGCTGCTGATAGAATGGCCCCTGATTAATTAACAGAGCAGCATATCTATGGGTAAAAAAAGGGGTGGAGTGGGTCGTATAGAGCAGCCGATCCCGGTTGGTCAACAGGAATTGCAACGCAGTTTCCAGCAGGCGGCTGCCTATTTTCAGGCGGGTCGTTTGTCAGATGCTGATACTATCTGCCGAAAAATTCTTAAACGGGCTCCAGGGCTGCCAGATCTGCTCCATTTTCGTGGCATTATCGCTTGTCGCTCGGGTGATCCACGTAAGGGTGCCAAGCTGATCCGTGAGGCGGTAGCGGCTAGCCCTGAGAGTGCCGAGTACCGGGTCAATCTGGGTAACGCCTATCGTGAGATGGGGCGTGCCGATGATGCTATTAAGCAGTATAAAGCGGTATTAAAGATTAACCCGGATATCCCCGAGTTACGTAATGGGTTGGGGGCCATGTATAAAGATAGAGGAGATGAGGAGGCTGCCGAGGAGGAGTTCCAGCAGGCACTGAAGTTGCGCCCCGATTTTGCCCAGGCTCACTACAACCTGGCCGCACTCTGCCTGGAGCAGGAGCGCGATGGCGCGGCGATCAAGCACTATCAGGAGGCGATCATTAATGATCGTGGGTTCACCGATGCTTATATTGCATTGGCACAGCTCTATAGCAAGCTGCATATTGCAGAGAAGGCGCTGCCGCTGTTTGAAGCGGCTATGCAGCACAGGCCAGATAATCATGGGTTGATGATGGAGTATGCGGCCATTTTGCAGGAGGCAGGAAGGAGTGATGAGGCGTTAGAGATAGCAACCAGGGCGCTGGAGTTGGCTCCAGAGGACGACCTGCCTAGTATGCTGGCGATGAGTCAGCGGTTGCTGGATGCTGGTAGGCATGATGAGGCACTGCACTATAGTCGTAAGATATTGGAGGTTAGCCCTGATGCGGTGGGGGTGTTTGGTAGTATTGCCAACTCCAGAAGATTCCAGGAGGGTGATCCAGAGATTGCCGAGATGGAGCTGGCTCTGGAGCGTGAGGGGCTAGAGGATGAGGTTAGTGCTACTCTGCACTTTTCACTGGGCAAGGTCTATAACGACTGTAAACAGTACGATGATGCCTTCCACCACTATCTTAGTGGTAACCGTATCAAGCGTAACCGTATAGAGTATGAGCGGCAGCAGCAAGAGGAGCATTTCGATCGTCTGATCGACTTCTTTGATCGGCAGTTCTTTGTCGAGCGACCATGGTCAGGACTGGAGTCGGAGTTGCCGATCTTCATCTTGGGTATGCCACGCTCCGGCACTACCCTTACCGAGCAGATTATCTCCAGCCATCCACAGGTGTTTGGGGCGGGTGAGCTGGGGGATATGGGGCGTATCAGTAGCCACCTGACCCGTCTGGCTGGTAAGGGGAGTGTATATCCAGAATCACTGCTGCAGCTGGATGGGGAGACTATCTCAGCCGTTACCAACAGGTTTTTGGAGAACCTAAAGGCCTACGATCCAGAGGCGAGTCGCATTACTGATAAGATGCCACACAACTTTATGCAGCTGGGGACAATCGCCTACCTGTTGCCCAAGGCGAGGGTAGTCCACTGCCGTCGTAACTCGCTGGATAACTGTATCTCTATCTTTTTCCAGCACTTTGGATCCGGACACCAATATAAATGGGAGCTGGAGGATCTGGGACATTACTACCGTATGTATGAGCGGCTGATGGAGCACTGGCAGCAGGTACTACCTAATCCCATGTTTGAGGTGCAGTACGCAGAGATGGTGTCGGATCAGGAGGCGTTGAGCCGCCGCTTGATAGAGTTTTGTGGGCTGGAGTGGGATGATAGCTGTCTGGAGTTTCATAAATCTTCCCGTGCAGTAAAGACTGCTAGTCACTGGCAGGTGCGCCAGCCCATCTACAAATCATCAACCGACCGTTGGCGGCGCTATGAAAAACACCTAGAACCGCTGAAAATGGGTCTACGGGGTGAACAATCAATGTGAATAAAGGCTTGGACACCTGACTCTGACTCCGCATGTCGAGGTTCAAATCCTCGGTCCCCAGCCACATAATAAAGCCCGCATTTGCGGGCTTTGTCTGTTTTAGTTACTGGCAACAGAATAGGGTTGTGCAAAGTTGGCGCCCCTGACACGATTCGAACGTGTGACCTTCCGCTTAGGAGGCGGATGCTCTATCCAGCTGAGCTACAGGGGCTGAAATCGGATATTGGTGGAGCCGAGGAGGATCGAACTCCCGACCTTCGCATTGCGAACGCGACACTCTCCCAGCTGAGCTACGGCCCCTCTTGATAAACCAAGATTTACATATTATAGCATCTGAGTGTTAGCGGTTGCCAGGGGCCCCGCTGGTGGCGTTACGCCTCTCTGAATTCTAGCCTCTAGCCGCGACGCATGCGTTTGCACTGCTGGCGCTCCAGCTCTGTGATTAGTCTGACTATATGGCGGCGTGACTGGCTGTCTATCCTGGTAAAGCAGCCACCTATACGGGTGCTGTTATGCTGTCTATTGTGTTGTATAACACGAGCCTCTAAAGAGAATAGAATCTCTCCCTGGTTTGGGATGGTCACTGTACAGGTCGGTAGCATCTCGCCTGGAGATATATGTATCTCTTCATTTATTATAATGCCTATGCCGTTACGCGAGATATCTGCAACTGAGCCGTGTATTGTATGTTCGTCATGGCGGCTGTGGAACGGTATATTGAGCGCTCCGGTTGAGATACGAAAATCTTTTCTGCGTTGTCGGTAGAACAGGGTCTTTGGGATGGAGGTTTTGTAGAAGGCAATACCGGCCTTATCGCGAGCCTCGATCAGGTGGGCAGTAAAGCGTAGCTCCACCCCATCCAGTTTTCCGGTTACCTTGCATTTTTTATCCTCTAAAAACAGCTTGTGCCCTTTTTTAGGGGAGAGTTCATCCAGTACCAGAAAGCCATGTTTGGGGTAAATCCCAAGTAGTGCAGTAGTGAACTGTTCCGACTGATCTGCAAAGTGGGTTAGCAGGAGGGCTTGAGACTTATGTGCATGGTTGAGTAGGTGCTCTATCTGTTTCTCTTTGGATACCTGGAAAGAGCTATCTGTCACTATATCTTCAACGTCCTGCTGTGGGTTATCTTTATGCAGGATATGGAACATACTGTATGTTTATGCTGCGCGGTAGCAGTTAGGCCTTGGCC
>CBFDBF010000147.1:0-4963 GCA_965602975.1 uncultured Gammaproteobacteria bacterium
AGATGCTGGTAGCAATGGCCCCACAACAGTAGTCACGCTGGTTAGGAATAAGATAAAACTTGAGGATCAAGCGGCGCAAGAGTTTGTAATTGATGGGCTTGAAGGGGTGCAGCCACTGCGTATCGGGGTGATTGAGATCCCCGCCTTTTATCGTGATTTTCGAGGGCAGGCAGAGGGACAGAAAGACTTTCGCAGCACTACGCGGGATGTACGTAAACTGCTGCAGGATCTGGTCGATAAAGAGGTGGATGGGGTTGTTATAGATCTGCGGCAGAATGGTGGCGGTTCGCTGATCGAGGCTACCGAGTTAACCGGCCTGTTCATCCCCTCCGGACCTGTGGTGCAGGTGCGTAGCTCGAATGGCGATGTGGTGATAGAGGATGATCCGGACCCAATTCAGGTCTACTCTGGGCCGATGGCTGTATTGGTGGATCGGAATAGTGCATCGGCCTCTGAGATCTTTGCAGGAGCGATACAGGATTATGGTCGAGGGATCATTATCGGTGAGCCGACCTTTGGCAAGGGCACGGTGCAGAGCTTGATAGAGTTAGACCGTTTTGTGCATAACCCCAAGAGCAGTCTTGGCCGTCTGCGTATAACTATGGCACAGTTCTTCCGTATCAATGGAGGCAGCACCCAGTTCCGTGGAGTGGTGCCAGATGTTATGTTCCCTACCGTTTCCAACTCAGAGGATGAGGGCGAACGCTCGCTCGATCATGCCTTGCCGTGGGCCAAGATAGAGGCGGCCGACCATATCTCATACACACTTAATCCTCTGCAGGGCCTGCAAAAGTCACATGATATACGAGTAGAGTCTGATATCGGATTCAAGTATCTGCAGGATGAGGCCAAGTTGTTGCAGGAGCTACGAGAGCACAAGCTATTGTCACTACAAGAGAAGCAGCGTAGAGAGGAGTGGGAGCAGCGGGAGGAGAGCCGCAAGCAGCGAGAGGATCATTTTCGTACATCTGTCGGTTTGCCACTGTTATCTAAAGAGCAGTCTGCGGATGAAGATCTTAGCCATGAGGATGAGATAGAGGCTATAAAGCGGATTGGATCGAACGAGGCGGCACGTATCCTTAGTGACTACATTGCAGATAGTAGCCTTAAGGCGGTGATGGTGCATTGAGTGACCTAAATCTACCCCGTCTGTTGGCGGCGGGTGGAGCAGATTTTCTCAGTGGTGGCTCTATCGGTTTAGAGAAGGAGAGCCTGCGCGTATCACCTAAAGGGGTGATTGCCTCTACCCTTCATCCAGCATCACTCGGTGCTGCCTTGACCAACCGCTATATAACCACCGACTACTCAGAGGCGTTGACCGAGCTTATCACCCCCCCATTTAACAGTGGTGGAGAGGCGCTGGAGTTTCTGCGTGATGCCCATACTTTTGTCTATACACAACTAGGTAGTGAACTCCTCTGGGCTGCCAGTATGCCCTGTCTGCTGAAGGGTGCAGAACATATCCCTATCGCTCAGTATGGTAGCTCTAATGCCGGGATTATGAAGAGCGTCTATCGGCGTGGTTTGGGTCACCGTTATGGCAAGGCGATGCAGGTTATAGCCGGAGTGCACTTTAACTATTCACTGCCAGAGAGACTATGGCAGCTGCTGCACAGGCTGGAGGGTAGTTCACCCGACCTGCGTACATTTATGGATGAACGCTATCTCGGATTGGTGCGCAATCTACAGCGTTACGGCTGGTTGGTCCCATACCTGTTTGGCGCCTCCCCAGCGCTGTGTAAATCTTTTTTGGGTGGTGCGGAGAGCACGCTAGAAGAGTTTGATCAATATACCTACTACGAGCCTTTTGCCACCTCTCTGCGGATGGGTGATATCGGCTACACCAATAGACAGGAGCAGGGTGTAGGGATCAAGGCCTGTTATGACACACTCGATGCCTATATTTCCAGCCTGACCCATGCCATCGAAACCCCATGTCCCCAATGGCAGCAGCTAGGTGTAGTGGTGGATGGACGTTACCAGCAGCTCAATGGCAATATTCTCCAGATTGAAAATGAGTACTACTCTACGGTTCGCCCTAAGCAGTTAGTAGAACGGATGGAGAAACCGACTATAGCGTTACAGCGCAGGGGGGTGCGTTATGTCGAGCTACGTTCGTTAGATTTGAATCTGTTTCATCCGCTCGGTATTAGCCAGGAGCAGGTTTATTTTCTTGAGGCATTTATGCTGTTTGCACTACTCCAGGATAGCCCGCCGATTAGTAGTCAAGAGCATAAAGAGATAGATGATAACCTGGAGTGGGTTGCGCACCGTGGTAGAGACCCAGAGCTACGTCTGCTGCAGCGGGGAGAGGCAATTCCACTCGCGACATGGGCAGAGGAGATCTGCAGTGGAATGGAGCCAATCTGTACCCTGCTGGGTGAGAGTTATAGCATCTCTCTCAAGCAGCAGCTCAAGCTGATCCGGGATCCAGACCTTACCCCATCTGCTCGCATCTTGGCAGCAATGAGTGAGCAGGACGAAGGTTTTTTTCAGTTTGCGCAGCGGATGTCACAGCAACACCAGAGTTATTTCGCAGAGCTGGAGTTGGATGCTAAGCGCGAGCAACTATTTAGTGATGAGGCCGAGCGTTCCCGGCAGCGGCAGCTAGATTTAGAGGCGGTTGATGAGCAGCCATTTGAGAAATTTCTGCAGGAGTATTTTGCGCAGTAAGTTTGAGGGGTGGAGTAACTCACTGTTTTGACTCCTCCTACCGCCTAGGCTTCCGCTCCCAGCTAACGTCATTCACCTACATACCTGTAGGCGTCACTCACTTGTGGGGGAGGGGCTAAATGGTATTAATCAGATGTTCCTTAGTATTATATTAAGCACCAGATGCCTTCCGCATCACCACATCCAGTGCCCGTACTGGCAGAATCCGGCGTAAAAATCCAAATAGGTAGGTCGGAAAGGTTACATAGTAGCGCGCCTTGGGCCGGCTGCTTTCCAGGGCGTGGATCACCCGCTTGAGTACCGCCTCTGGTGGCAGGGTGAATGGTACAGCAGCTCCTTTTTTAGTAAGCCGCTGCTCCATCGCCCGATAGTGCTCACGGTGTAGGCTGTTGCTTGCATCTATATTCTGTTGCCATTTGCGGTATGAGTTTTGACGAAATTTGGTGCTGATAGGGCCGGGTTCGATCAGGCTGACATAGATATTGCTACCGTGCAGCTCAAGGCGCAGGGTGTCGCTCAGCCCCTCTAGTGCGTATTTGCTTGCATTGTAGGCGCCACGAAAGGCCAGTGAGACAAAACCGAGCAGGGAGCTGTTCTGGATGATTCGTCCCTCCCCCTGCTGTCGCATTATCGGCAGAATGAGGCGGGTTAGCTCGTGCCAGCCAAATAGGTTGGTCTCAAATTGGGCTCTTAATACATCTGTGGTCAGATCCTCCACCGCCCCTGGCTGGCCGTAGGCACCGTTGTTGAACAGGGCATATATCTGTCCCCCGGTGCTGGCCAGCATCTTCTCGACCGCTGTAACAATGCTGCTGCTGTCATCCAGGTCAAGCTGTAGCGCCTCTAACCCCTCCTGCTGGAGCCTGGCCACATCCTCTGGGTTACGGGCAGAGGCGAAGACTCGGTAGCCACGAGCCTGGAGGCCGTGTGCTGTATGGAGTCCTATGCCGCTGGAACAGCCAGTGATGAGAATGGTTTTATCTTTATGTTCAGTCACTTGGTAATACCTTATGTAATAACAGATCAGAATTAAAGTTTTTAGCTTAGAGACCGCTATCATCTACAGTAGTCTACTTTAAATCTATATGTCCTGCGTGGATAGGTAAGGAGCTGCTCTTAGTGGATATTGCAACGCTAATCGGATTGTTGGGTGGGTTTGGCATTATCATCGGCGCCATCGCTTCTGGTGGCGATGTCATGCTGTTTGTCAATATCCCATCTCTCCTGATCGTGGTTGGTGGTACCTTTATGGTTACTCTGATGCAGGTGTCACTAAAGGACTTTCTTGGCTCTTTCAGTATTGGGATGAAGGCGTTCTTCTATAAGACCGATGATGCCCAGCAGTTGATTGAAGATGCAGTAGAGCTGGCCGATGTGGCGCGTAAGAACGGCCTGCTGGCTCTGGAGGGGCAGGAGATTGATAACGTTTTTCTAAAGGCTGGGATTGGGCTCTGTGTGGATGGGCATGATCCAGCGCTGGTACAGCGGATGTTGAGCAAGGATATCAATCTCACCATAGAGCGGCATGAGGTGGGGCAGACTATGTTTAAGAACATGGCCATTATGGCTCCAGCAATGGGGATGATCGGTACTCTGGTTGGTCTGGTACAGATGTTGGCCAATATGTCAGACCCGGCAAGTATCGGCCCGGCTATGGCGGTGGCCCTGCTAACTACCCTCTACGGTGCGGTTATCGCTAACGCCTTTGCGCAGCCTATGGCCGTCAAGCTGGAACGTGCCAGTGCCTTGGAGAAGACTAATAAGTTGTTGATAATGGAGACCATATCAGGGGTTCAGGAGGGGATGAATCCACGGGTTCTAGAGCAACTACTTGGCGCCTACTTACCAGCTAATAAGCGTAAGCAAGATGACGCAGAGTAGATGATTAGGATTTAAGTCAATGACAGACGATTGTCCCAAATGTCCAGCAGGGTTGCCACCATGGCTGGCAACCTTTGCCGATCTCATGTCTCTATTGATGTGTTTTTTTGTGCTGCTGCTCTCTTTTGCAAACATGGATGCGGTGCGCTTTAAGAAGATGGCTGACTCTATGAAGGATGCCTTCGGGGTGCAGCAGGAGATCCCGGTTACCGATGTAGTCATGGGAACCAGCGTAATTAAACAGGAGTTCAGCCCATCCACCATTCCGGAGCCATCCTTGATCGATGAGATTCGACAGCAGACTACAGATGTACAGAAGATGAATCTCGATATACCGGATGGGGCCAAAGATAAGGATACGGATAAGGAGAAGGCTAAAGACAAAGACAAAGAAAAGGAGAATGATCGA
>CBFDBF010000148.1:0-4948 GCA_965602975.1 uncultured Gammaproteobacteria bacterium
AGGACTTTCTGGCCGACCTGACATCACGCCTGCAGGAGTTGGATAGATATGTACTGGGTGGCCACTCCACACTTAAAGACTCACTCCAGAGTGGGCGTGATCTGGATCGTGAGGTGAAGCGGCAGGTCGGAGAGATTGAGAGCAGTGTCAAAGATGCAGATGATCTACAGCGGTTGCAGCAGGAGGTGTCGGGATATATCGACAATATACGTAGGCATATGGATGTCCACCTGAATGCCGCAGAGGAGCGTTATCGGGAGTCGCTAGAGAATGAGAAGGGTCTGCACCAGAAGCTGGCTGAATTGGAGCAGGAGAGTGACATACTGCGTCATAAGATCGAAGAGGCGCATGCTCGCTCTACTTTAGATGCAGTGACCGGCCTACCTAATCGCAAGGCCTATGATGATCGTCTGGCAGAGGAGTTCTCTCGCTGGCAGCGGTATAAGACTCCATTGGTGCTGACAGTATGGGATCTGGATGATTTTAAACAGGTCAATGACCGCTTTGGCCACCAGGCGGGGGATAAGGCGTTACATGCGGTTGGGCAGATCTTGAAGAAGCGTCTGCGCAAGACCGATTTTGTGGCGCGTTATGGCGGCGAGGAGTTTGTGATGCTGTTCTCTAACGCCAATATAGATCAAGTGTTCGCTGCGGCAGATGAGATCCGCAAGGCTGTCGCCAGCAGCCCATTCCACTCTGGGGGGAAGCGTGTAGAGTTGACCATATCTTGTGGTATCAGTGAGTTTCAAGAGGGTGACACTTCCAAGAAGGCGTTTAAACGGGCTGATGACGCGCTCTACCTGGCCAAGAAAAATGGCAAAAACCGTTGTCAGAATGGTTAGCTGCTGGTTATAGGTATAGTTTTAACCAGCCGCCCAAATTTACCTATTCGGCCTTGCAGTGGCTGCCTCTTGAGATACAATCAGACGTATGAGACGGTTGGTTATAACATTGATCAAGGGCTATGGTTATCTGATTAGCCCATTTTTGGGCGATAATTGCCGTTACTATCCCACCTGTTCTGCTTATACTCAGGAGGCGGTAGAGCGGCATGGTGTGCTACGGGGCAGCTGGCTTGGAATCAGGCGGATCTTGCGTTGTCACCCATGGCATGAGGGTGGGGTTGATCCAGTGCCAGAGCTGGATGTAGCCACAGAGCCAGCAGATGAGTGACCTATGATAAAAGATCAAAACCCTTTCTCTTCAGATGAGCATCTGCGTGAGACCTTTGAACAGGGGCTACAAGAGCTGCTGCAGGGGCATGATGAGCTGGGGGTATTCATCTTGGTACTGGCCAATGCCGTCTTTGATCAGAATATGCTGGAGCACCTTGCACAGCCTCTGGCCGAGCGATTGCCGCTGCTAGAGCAGTTGATAAATGAGAGCAGTGAGCAGGAGTTGGAGCAGAACCAGCAGGTGGATGATCTTCAGGTGTTTAGGCGGCTGGTTGCGCTGGGGATAGACAATATAGAGCCGCCAGAGTATCGCCAGGCTGGGCCGTGGGAGGTGCAGTTTAATCGGCTTCGCTCTTTTCGTCCCACCCGCAGTAGCAAGATAAAAGTAAACGGTATAACGCGTCCATTTGACCGAGAAGCCTTCCACTTTAATAAGAAGTTTATACGTAAAGAAATTCTGTGGGAGGGGGAGATTAATGGTCGCTCCTCCTCTCTGTTCTATAATAAATACCCCTTTGTCCCGCTGCATGCGCTACTAGTGCCAGAGCGGATGATGGGGTGGCCGCAGCTGCTGGATCAACTCTGGATGGAGTATCTCTGGAGCATCACTGCCAAGATGGGTAGGCATGTTCCCGGTATAGGTTTTGCTTACAATAGCTATGGAGCTAACGCCTCGGTTAACCATCTCCACTTTCATATGTTTGTGCGGAATACTCCACTGCCTATAACGGCGGACATATGGGAGCATAACGGGGGGGAAGAGCCCTATCCGGTTGACTGTTATCGCTTTACCTCTGTTACCGCAGCTTGGAAATTTATCGACAAACTGCACCAGCAAGAGACTAATTACAATCTGCTGGCTACCCCAAACAGACTGTACTGTATCCCTCGAAATCGGCAGGGTAGCTATAGTCAATCAGGCGGAGCTGAGGGTTTTGCCTGGTATGAGCTTAGCGGTGGGGTTACAACCTGTAGTCTTGATAATTTTGACCAGTTGACTGCGGATGAGATTAGTACAGAGATGGCTCGGCTTAAAAAGTAGTCTGTCTGGTTTATTTAATTGAGAGGTCCACTGTGTGTCGTGCAATCTATCTAGCTCTGATCGGGCTATTTTATATCTATAGTGACTGGATGTTGGAGCAGTACTCGCTCTCCATAGTAGCCGAAGAGGGTAAATCTATGGTGGTGGCACTGGGTTGGGAGATCGTATGGGAGCTGTGGCCGCTATTTATATTGATGTTGGTTGTCTCTAGCGCGGTTACCTTTTTTGCCGCCGGTAGCGGGGATCGCAGTAAAAAGGGGCAGTGTGGTTGTTGAAGTGGTGATTTTGAATAATTAGAGAACCGCTGATTAATACCGTTTAGCCCCTCCCCCACAAGCTTACGCTCCTCACCTATGTCCATAGAGGTGACTGCTCCTGCGTTGCCCTACTACCTACATCCCTGTAGGCGTCCCTCGTAAACGGGAGAGGAGTTAATCAGAGGTGCTCCTCGTACCTGTGGGTTAAACCTGTGTCTATAGTGTAGGTTTTGGCCAAGATTAGAGGTCTGGGCGCTCATCCTCATCCATATCTAGTGAGCGTCGCAGCTGTAGTACAGCATCGATGTGCTCCTGCTCCTCTTGGGCTAAGTCGGCGCAGTAGGCCTTGTCCTCTGGGTCGGTGAAGATCTCGGCTAGATGCTTATAGCTATCTCTGGCCTCCTCCTCCATCTTGATGGCAAAATCCAGAACTGCCTGCATGTTGCCACTAGAGACCAGCTCATTAGCCTCAGTTGGCAGGATCTTGGAGGTCTCTCTCTCTAACTCTTGCAGCCATGCATCGGCATCAAAGGTCTGCCCAAAGGCGGTGCCTTTAAATCGCTCTACAATACGGTGGGCATGGCTGTCCTCCATATCGGCTAGCTCTATAAATACCATACGGGACTCATCATTGGTGGTCATCTCTGCCGCCTTTTCGTAGAAAAGTTCGGCCTGTACCTCAAGCTCCAGGGCATTTTTGAAGATCTCTATCGCTTTTTGCATACTGTTCTCCTGCTTTAATAGTGACGGTTTTTTTCAGGTTACCATCTATTTGTGGGTAGTGGTATAGATGGTTACACAGTATATATAATTCCACCATGCTGTATATACTCTGCCAAAACCTTACGGGCGTCTTCACGCTGTAGGTCGTGGATAACCTCTATTCCTTTGGTGTTTAGTGCCGCTTTCCAGTCGGCCGGTTTTATCCCTTCATCGAACCCTGCTTCACGGGCATCAGCATCGCTGGCAGCGACTACTACCCGGTTTATGCCGGAGCAGGAGATGGCTCCAAGACACATGGCGCATGGTTCAGTGCTGGATACCAGCTCATATCGCGGCAGGTCATCGGCTCCCAGGTCATAAGTATTAAGTAGGCGCTGTGCCAGGGTGATGGCGATGGTCTCAGCATGGAGTATAGATAGTCTCTCTGGAGTAACCCGGTTGACCCCAAGGGCAAGCAATTTGCCAGAATCCTGCTCAAACAGAGCGGCAGCAAAGGGGCCGCCGCTCTTCTCCTCAATATTACGTCTGGATGCAGCAATTACAAAGGCCATGCGCTCCTCTATATCTGGAATAGCCTCATGGTCAGCCATGTAGTCCGCTAGCCAGTCGGGTAGTGAGAACTCTACTGTAGATATTTGTAGTGACATTTTGATCACCTTTCCGCGGCGTTATCCCTACCCCAATAATCCTTGTGCAGGTTAGGGGTTTGTATCTGATATTAGCACTGACTCCGCTCTTTTGGGAGTGGCATGATGGATAACGAGTAACCGGGTGTATATGGGCTGATAGTTCGCTTGTTACACAGAATCATCAGTTTTATAGCAGTCACTGTATATGGCGTTATGTTGTTGGAATGCTGTGCTATATTTATAGTATGAGTCGCATCTGTTGTAGATGGTTTTTGTCGGAGGTGGGATGATAGATATAGAGTGGGATGAGAAGTATTCAGTTGGTCATGACAGGATTGACCATGAGCATCAAATATTTATTAATCTGATCAAGAATATATCTTGTGCCGATGATAATAAGATTGCCCGTGAGAGGATTATACGGTTGCTCTTAGAGGTAAAAAAATATGCAGAATTCCACTTTTATAGTGAAGAGAATATAATGCTGGATGCCCAATATACAGGGTATGAGGAGCATAGAGAGGAGCATCGCGTTCTGCTCTCCACTCTCGATGAGAGGATCTATAATTATCGCATGACAGCGAGTCCACTAGAGGAGATAGTGGAGTTCATGTTTTCCTGGTTTGCCCTGCATACCACACGGTCGGATAAAAAGCTTGTAAAGCACCTTAATGATGATATGCGCCCTATACAGGGAGATGGCTGAATATATAGATCTGGCGTGGCGCTCTTGCGGAAGAGGCTCGGAATCTTGCGATGCCGAGCCTCTTTTTATCCCTATGCAGGGCCGCCTAATAAGATTTAGGAGATGGATGCTACCGGAACTACCACCCCACTGTTTTCATAGTTATCGAGCTGATCGAAGTTGAGGTACTGGTATAGCTCCTCAGCATTAGGGGCGACCTTCTCTTTGGCTATGGCCAGGTACTCTTCAACAGTAGGTATCTTGCCGGTGATGGCACAGACTGCGGCCAGTTCAGCAGAGCCAAGATAGACCTTTGTCCCTGTGCCCATACGGTTGTCAAAGTTACGGGTAGAGGTAGAGAAGACGACCGCATTGTCATGTGTCCGTGCCTGGTTGCCCATACAGAGCGAACAACCCGGGATCTCGGTACGTGCTCC
>CBFDBF010000149.1:0-4918 GCA_965602975.1 uncultured Gammaproteobacteria bacterium
GAAACATATAGGGATTGAGGAGAGCACGAAGGTGAGAGATAATCTACATAATAAGGTGTTTTCTGAG
This sequence comes from uncultured Gammaproteobacteria bacterium, assembly GCA_965602975.1. GTDB lineage: Bacteria > Pseudomonadota > Gammaproteobacteria > Chromatiales > Chromatiaceae > CBFDBF01. The sequence continues at coordinate 68 of CBFDBF010000149.1, forward strand.
AGCTATGAATAGACGCGATATCCCAAATATAATAAGCATTTTGCGGATCTTTATCTGTGTGCCCATAGTATGGGCACTGCTGAATTATCGGTTTGATCTTGCCCTGATGCTATTTGTGGTTGCAGGCATCTCCGATGGGCTGGATGGTTTTCTGGCTAAACAGTTTGGCTGGGAGAGCCACCTTGGAGGCATACTTGATCCGGTGGCTGATAAGCTGCTGCTGCTATCGTCCATGCTCTCTCTAGGGTGGGGCTACTCCCGTGGTGGTTGGTGGCTGTCGTGGTGCTGCGGGATATTATTATTGTGGCTGGAGCCACTATCTACTATTTTCGGATTTATCGGGTAGACGCTCAACCGAGCATGATCAGCAAGATCAATACGGTTGTGCAGATTCTATTGGTATTGGCGGTGGTATTTAGTATCGGTTTGGTTGAGTTGCCACTACTGCTAATACAGGGGCTTATCTGGCTCACGCTATTAACTACAGTCCTGAGCGGGCTGAATTATATCTGGGTTTGGGGTCGGCTGGCGGCTGGACAGATCTCTGAGTAAGGTGCCCTTTAGGGTTTTAGAGGGTTTTAAGCAGTGTGCGCACAAACTGGGTAGTAGGACGGCGCTGTGCCGCTAGTGAGGCGCGGTCTAACTCGTTCAAAAAGGTTAAGAGTGAGCCCATGTCGCGCGGGTGCTGCTTCAGGATGTAGTTGGCTGTGTCGGTAGTTAGATCCATCCCTCGGCGCTTAGCGCTGTCTACTAAGGCGTCTATCTTCTCTGCATCATTCGGCTCTACTAGGCGATACGAGACACCCCAAGAGAGACGTGACGTTAAATCTGGCAGCTCTATTGGTAGGGCCAATGGACTACAGTCGGCTGATACCAGTAGTCGTCCACTGCGCTCCCGTATTCGATTGAACAGGTTGAATAGCGCCTGCTCCCAGCCCGCATTTCCGACTACCTGCTGGATATCATCCAGGCAGACCAGATTCATCTCCTCTAGTCCGGTCAGAAGATCAGGAGCCAGTTTAGGGGCTAGATCAAAGGGTATATAGGCGGCTGTTCCCTCCAGTTCACCAGCTAGGCGGCAGGCGGACTGTAGTAGATGGCTCTTGCCGCTACCACGGTTTCCCCAGATAAATATAAACTGCTCACCAGCACCTTCGGAGCTCTCTTTGAGGGCAGCCAGTAGCTGTCTACTGCTGTTACCACAGAAGCTGTCAAAGCTGGCTCCATCATCCAGAGTGATATTTAGAGGGAACTGTCTGCTGATAACCATAACGCGCTATTATATAGTGGGTGGCGGTTGGAACAACATGCATTGAGTAGTAACTTAGCTCTTCGCCTCAAACCTCTCCCAGAGGAAGAGGGGGTTAACTAGATAATGGTGGTTGTAACAACACTGGGAGTTACAGTATGGAGAGAGTAGTTATATTGGGTCGACGTATCATCCGGTTTGGCCGGTTGTTGGTCTCGCGCTTTATTGAGGATCAGGGACCAGCTAATGCCGCATCACTCACCTTTACTACGCTGCTATCTGTTGTTCCGCTAATGACGGTTTCGTTGGCGATCTTTTCGGCGTTTCCTATATCAGGGCGGGTGGCGGAGTTGATCCAGGGTTTTGTGTTTGAGAATTTTATGCCGACCTCAGGGGAGATACTGCAGGAGCATCTACAGCAGTTTTCGGCCAAGGCATCTCAGCTTACAGGAGCTGGTTTTGCCTTTCTGGTGGTGGTGGCCCTACTATTGATGGCCAATATCGACCGTGCCCTGAATACTATCTGGCGGGTGCAGGGCAAGCGTAGTGCCATCTCTAAATTTATCGTCTATTGGGCAGTGCTCTCTCTGGGGCCGCTGCTGATCGGTGCTAGTGTTGTCGTCACCTCCTATCTGGTCTCTATCCCTATTATCTCCGGTGCAGCAGATAGTATCGGGGTTACCCGTGGTCTGTTGGGGTTCGCTCCGTTGATAGCCTCTGCTGTGGCCTTTACTCTGCTCTATGCCGTGGTACCAAATTGCAGTGTCTCTATTCGCCACGCTATGGCTGGGGGGCTGCTGGCAGCACTGCTGTTTGAGCTGGCGAAGCGCGGTTTCGCCTTCTATTTGACTAGCTTTCCCACCTATGAGGCGATCTATGGCGCTTTGGCGGCGATCCCTATCTTTCTGGTGTGGATTTATCTCTCCTGGCTGGTGACGTTGCTGGGGGCGGAATTTGCTTGCTGCTTAGGTATCTTTCGAGATGAGGTTTTCACAGAGGATGATGGTGGTAGAAACGATCTGCTGCTGGCCTTTAGGCTGCTCGGTAGTCTTAGGCGGGCTCAGCTCTCTGGTAAGACGCTCTCAACTCAGGCTTTGGTAGGGCAGATAGATGGTGTCTCTGAGGAGCATATAGAGAGGCTTCTACTGGAGCTGCAGCAGGGAAATATAATATTGCGGACAGAGTGGCAAGAGTGGGGGCTGGCACGTGCTCTATCTGAGGTGCCACTGCATGAGCTGTATCAGCTGCGCCCCTTTCTGCTGCCTGAATATGAGCCTCTACGGAGTGCAGAGGAGCCTGCAGAGAGGGCGTTGGGTGATCTGCTATTACAGGTGGAGGGTGAGTTGGAGGGGTCTCTTGGTATATCTCTGGGAGAGATCTATAGTAGCGGGGCAGAAACCGGATAATACTCCACTTTTATACCTTATTAAGCGGAATTCTGTACTATTTGCACCACTTGAAGGCGCAACATGGCTTATAGTTATGGCTATTTTTCCACTTTTACCTATATCCGGGGGATTTCAGGTCGAGCCCAACTGGGATGTTGTCTAGATGGTTGACTCTGGTCTCTATCTGCCCATCTGGTAGCAGTGCCAGCCAGCGCAGGGCCGGTGGTGCATTGTCGATACTGAACTTGTCCTGTTTTGGAGTGAACTGGATGCTGGTCGATGGGGTGCTGATGTAGCGTATACCATTTATCTCTCTGTCTGACTCTTGGTGTACATGGCCGTAGAGCATGAGTTTTACGTTTTGGTGCTGCTTGATAGTGGCAAATAGTTCATCTGGATTGTCCAGAACCATTCTGTCCATCCAGTTGCTACCTATCCGAATTGGTTGATGATGGAGGCAGATCAGGACGTATTTATCTGGATTATCCTGTAAGGCTCTCCCCAGCTTTTCTAGTTCAGATGGGGTGAGGTGTCCACCATCATGTCCAGGGATGCTGGAGTCGAGCATGGTAATCATCCAGTTACCATGAATAGCTGCGGTGGGCATGGAGAAGAGAGAGTCATTTTGTAGCTGGCTGTGCATCATTCCATTCTGATCATGATTGCCCGGCAGATAATAGACGGGTGTGTCTAGGCTGTGTAGGTGCTCTTTGATGCGTTGGTATGCGGCTTTTGAGCCGTCATGTACTAGATCGCCGGTAACTAGCACCAGATCTACTGGCAAAATACTCTCTTGGGCCAAATTCAGTATTCTGCTTATAGAGTGTTCGGTATTGACTCCGGCAAGACACTGCTCTGGATTACCATACAGATGTGTGTCAGTTATATGGAGTATCTTGATAGAGCCTGGAGGCAGACCTGAGAACGGTTGCTGTGGCTGCTGGTTGTCTTGTTGTCTGCTCATATTAGTACGGACATCTCTCCTGCTACATCACTGATTAACCATATACTTATTACCATAGAATAGCGATTTTGTCAGAAATTGTCGGTAGATACGAAGAGTCCTACTCGCATATCATTGGCGGCATAGATCTCCCGGCCATCTACTTTTACCACTCCATCGCCTACCCCTAGTACCAGTTTACGGCTTATCACTCGCTTCATATGAATCTCATAGCTGACCTTTTTCGCTGTCGGTAGAACCTGGCCAGTGAATTTGACCTCGCCCACCCCTAACGCCCGGCCATGACCTGGATTGCCTATCCAGGCAAGAAAGAAACCGACCGCCTGCCACATGGCATCCAGCCCCAAGCAACCTGGCATTACTGGATCTCCTGGAAAGTGGCAGTCGAAGAACCAGAGGTCGGGATTGATATCCAGCTCCGCCCTGATCTCACCTTTGCCGAAGAGTCCGCCCTCATCTGAGATGTGGGTGATACGATCCATCATCAGCATATTTGGGGTTGGTAGCTGGGCATTACCGGGGCCAAACATCTCACCTCTGCCGCAGGCGAGTAGATCTTCGCGTTCAAATGTCTCTATTCTTGCCATATGTTTTACTGCCTTTAGTTGAAGATCTGTTGTTGTAGTTGGGCGACTATCTCATCTGTTGCCACCATCTGGTTATCACTATCCTGGCGGCCACGATACTCAACTTGACCCTCATCCAGGCTGCGTTCACCGATTACTACCCGGTGGGGGATTCCTATTAGCTCCATATCGGCAAACATAACCCCTGGCCGTACTTTGCGGTCATCCAGCAGCACCTCTATGCCCGCATCTTGCATCTGTTGGTATAGCTCCTCCACCGCTGTACGTACTCGCTCTGATTTGTCCATCTTCATCGGTAGCAGGGCCACGTGAAAAGGGGCGATAGCGGTTGGCCAGATGATACCACTCTCATCATGGCTCTGCTCAATGGCAGCGGCTACCACGCGTGATACCCCGATACCGTAGCAGCCCATAGTCACAGTTTTAGCCGCCCCATTAGCATCGAGTACCGAGGCGTTTAGTGATTTGCTATATTTCTCTCCGAGTTGGAAGATGTGTCCCACCTCGATACCGCGTACCAGGGTAAGGCTCCCCTGGCCATCGGGGCTGGGGTCTCCATCCTCTACGCTGCGTAGATCCATAATGGTAGGCTCTGGTAGATCGCGCCCCCAGTTTACTCCGGTCAGGTGGTACCCATCCTGGTTGGCACCACAGACAAAATCG
>CBFDBF010000150.1:0-4909 GCA_965602975.1 uncultured Gammaproteobacteria bacterium
ACCAAGACCGGGTCGATTACGTCTATCCATGCGGTATACGTACCGGCGGATGATCTCACCGACCCATCTCCCGCCACCACCTTTGCCCATCTGGATGCAACTTTGGTGCTGTCACGGCAGATTGCAGAGCTGGGTATCTATCCAGCGGTAGATCCGCTCGACTCCACCTCACGTATTCTCGATCCCAATATCGTTGGGCAGGAGCACTACGAAGTAGCGCGTGCTGTACAGGGTGTACTGCAACGCTATAAAGAGCTAAAAGATATCATCGCCATCCTCGGAATGGATGAGCTGTCAGAAGAGGATAAGCTGGCAGTATCTCGTGCCCGTAAAGTGCAGCGATTTCTCTCCCAGCCATTCTTTGTGGCTGAGGTGTTCACTGGATCACCCGGAAAGTATGTCTCACTTAAAGATACCATCGCCAGCTTTAAGGCGATTGTCGAAGGGGAGTATGATCACCTACCAGAGCAGGCCTTCTACATGGTCGGCTCAATAGAAGAGGCAGTCGCACAAGGCGGTCACTAAACAATGGCAATGACCATACATGTTGATATCGTAAGCGCGGAGGGCGAGGTCTTCTCTGGGCTGGCGGAGATGGTCTATGCCCCGGCTGAGATGGGTGAGGTTGGCATCGCCCCACGGCATGCACCACTGGTCACCCGTATGCGTCCAGGAGAGGTGAGGGTCGATCTGGGTAGCGGCAAAGAGATGTTAGACTTCTATGTCTCCGGTGGCATGCTCGAAGTGCAACCGCACGTTATCACCATCTTGGCTGATACTGCTATCCGTGCGGCTGATCTGGATGAGGCGAAGGCGCTAGAGGCGAAACAGAAGGCAGAGGATGTACTGGCGGGCCAAGCTGCCAAATTTGAATATGCCCGGGCGCAGTCCGAGCTGGCTGAAGCGGCCGCTCAACTGCGTGCTATAGAGCACATCCGCAAGAGCAGCAAATAGCTCAAGTTAGTGTGTCCCATTAAGTATCGGAGTATCCCATGTCTAAAGATATAATCCAGAACGGCAAGTTCGTTGCCCTTACCTATAGCATCAGTGATAGCGAGAACCGGTTGTTGGGGCAGGATGACATCCTGGTTAACTATATCCATGGCGGCGGCCAAGCACTTATAGGCAGTATGGAGAGTGAGCTAACGGGTAAGGGTGTGGGTGATGAGGTTGAGATGACCCTGTCGCCCGATGAGGCGTTTGGCCCGCACCACCCAGAGCTCACCTTTACCGATGATCTGAAGAATGTCCCACCAGCATTCAGGAGTGTAGGTGCTGAAATTCAGATGGAGGATGAGTCGGGTGATCCACAGATCTTCTATGTTACCAGTATCGAAGGTGACAAACTGACCGTAGATGGCAACCATCCGCTGGCGGGTAAGAGTGTGATAGTGCACATCACCATCCATGAAGTACGCGACCCTAACCAAGATGACCATGACGCACTCACTACTGGTGGGGCGGCCACCTGATAAGAGTAGAGGTGTTCTAAAGCCGGCTCTGTTATATCCCCTCTCCATTTATGTTGTAGGCGTGACTCCCCCTCCTAGCCTCCCCCACTAGTGGGGGAGGAACCGCATCTCCTCTCCATTTATTGGGACGCCTACAGGGAGGTAGATGATAGGGCAATGCAGGAGCAAGTACCGAGGGTCAGGGTGGGGAGTTTAAAGGTTTTTTTGTGCTGCCATATTTCAAATTCCTGTTCTGCTTCAGGCATCCATTCTCGACCTCTCCCCTCAGCCCACAGGTGTTGTATAATCTATAGCCATGCCTTTTAAACAACGGATCAAACAATGAGACTAGGAGTAGTAATTTTAGCTGCTGGACAGGGGACGCGGATGCGCTCTACCCGCCCCAAGGTGCTGCACACTCTGGCTGGGAGGCCTCTGCTACAGCATGTTATAAGCACCGCACAGAGCCTCAACCCAGAGCAGATCGTGGTGGTTTACGGCCATGGTGGTGAGAAAGTACAGGCTGCAATCTCCGGTCCGACACTAACCTGGGTTGAGCAGAGAGAGCAGCGCGGCACCGGCCATGCGGTAGAGCAGGCGTTGCCAGCGTTGCAAAACATGGATCGGGTGCTGGTGCTGTATGGAGATGTACCGCTTATCCGACAGGAGACACTTGAGAGTCTGCTGGTCGCTGTTACCGATAGTGCCCTCGCACTGCTGACCGTTGAGCTATCCGATCCTGGCGGCTATGGCCGTATCGTACGCAGTGGTAGCGGTCAGGTATTAAGTATTGTTGAACAGAAAGATGCATCTGACGAAGAGCTGGCTATTGGAGAGATTAACACCGGTATTATGGTGGTTGCTGGAGCGGAGCTACAGCGCTGGATTGGGCGGCTGGATAGTAGTAACGCCCAGGGGGAGTTCTATCTAACCGATATCGTCGCCATGGCGGTGGCGGATGGGGTGGAGGTTAAGAGCGCACAACCCGATGATCTGCATGAAGCAGAGGGGGTGAATGACCGTATGCAACTGGCGCAGCTAGAGCGTCACTATCAACAGCTACAGGCCACAGAGCTGATGCGTCAAGGTGTGGGGATGCAGGATCCAGCCAGGTTCGATTTACGGGGCACTCTTCAGGTTGGAGAGGATGTAGAGCTGGATATAAATGTCATCATCGAGGGAGAGGTGAGTCTGGGTGATGGCGTGCGAGTGGGGGCCAACACCATAATTCGTAATAGCAGTATTGCCGCTGGTACGCTGATTCGTGAGAACTGTGTGATTGAAGATTCCATAGTGGGTCAAGACTGTTTTATCGGGCCGTTTGCCCGGATTCGTCCGGCAACCGAGTTGGCTACTGGGGTACATGTGGGCAACTTTGTTGAGATCAAAAAGAGCCGTGTAGATGATGGTAGCAAGATCAACCATCTGAGCTATATCGGGGATGCGGAGATAGGTAGCAGGGTAAATATTGGAGCTGGTACCATCACCTGTAACTACGATGGTGCCAACAAACACCTTACCGTTATAGGCGATGATGCCTTTATTGGTTCGGATACACAGTTGGTAGCACCGGTCACAGTGGCACGCGGAGCCACCATAGGTGCCGGCTCTACTATAACCAAAGACACACCGGCCGACAGACTGACCATAAGTCGTAGCAAACAGATAAGTATCGATGGGTGGCAGCGCCCAACTAAACAGACCAAAGGGAAATAGGCATATGTGCGGTATCGTAGGGGCAATTGCCAATCGAGAGATAACCGGTATTCTACTGGATGGACTACAGCGGCTGGAGTACCGAGGTTACGACTCTGCCGGTATAGCCATCTGTAACAGTGAGGCCAATCTACAGCGCATTCGCTCTGTGGGTAAGGTAAATGCGCTGCAACAGATGCTGGAGCAGACACCGCTACAGGGGGAGTTGGGTATCGCCCATACCCGCTGGGCCACCCACGGTATGCCGGCAGAGCGCAATGCCCATCCACATATGAGCGGTGAGAAGTTGGCAGTAGTGCACAACGGCATCATCGAGAACCATGCAGAGCTGCGCACCCAGTTGGAGAGTGCGGGTTACAATTTCACCTCTGAGACCGATACCGAGGTTATCGCCCATCTACTGGCGGCCAACCTGGAGCGAGAGCCTGATCTGTTACCGGCCATCCAGGAGACCGCACAGCAGCTGGTGGGTGCCTATGCCCTGGCGGTGATCGATCCGCAAGACCCGGAACGTATGGTAGTAGTGCGTTGTGGCAGCCCACTAGTAATTGGCGTGGGTGAGGGTGAGAACTTTGTCGCCTCCGATGTGATGGCGCTGTTGTCGGTTACACGCAACTTCATTTTTCTGGAGGAGGGCGATGTCGCCGAGGTGAGGCGGAGTGGTATTACCATATACGATGTAGACAACAATCTGGTAGAGCGTCCGGTGCGGGAGTCTCAGGTAACCACATCCGGTTCGGATAAGGGGCCATATCGTCACTACATGTTGAAGGAGATCTTTGAACAGCCGGCAGTGATCGCTGAGACCCTGGAGGGGCGTATCTACAAGGGGCGGCTGCTGGAAGAGAGCTTTGGGCATGAGGCCAAACTGCTGCTCGATCGTACCAAAAATATCCAGATCGTCGCCTGTGGCACTAGCTACCACGCTGGTTGCGTAGCACGTTACTGGTTTGAGGAGATCGGCATCCCCTGTCAGGTAGAGGTGGCGAGTGAGTTTCGTTATCGTCAATCTGTAGTTGCAGCAGATACCCTGTTTATTACCATCTCTCAGTCGGGTGAGACCGCTGATACTCTCGCGGCCCTGCACGGTAGCAAACAGCAGCAGGGCTATGTCGGTAGCCTGGTGGTGTGTAATGTCCCTGAAAGCTCACTGGTGCGGGAGTCTGATGTTGCCCTTATGACCCGCGCCGGCCCCGAGATCGGGGTCGCCTCCACTAAGGCATTCACCACCCAACTAGTGGCACTGCGGTTGCTGGTTTTAGCTCTGGCACGGCGGTGTGGTATGAGTATTGAGCGGGAGCAGGAGTTGGTAGAGGAGCTACATGCACTGCCACGCCAGGTAGAGGTGGTGCTGGAGTTGGATGATGCGATCAGAGAGATGGCTGCCGCCTTCGCCGATAAAGAGCACGCCCTGTTTCTGGGACGTGGCGCCTTCTATCCGGTAGCGATGGAGGGGGCGTTAAAACTGAAAGAGATCTCCTATATTCATGCCGAAGCCTATCCTGCTGGCGAACTTAAACATGGCCCACTGGCCCTGGTTGATGCCAACATGCCGGTAGTCTGCGCCCTGCCGGATGATCCTCTACTACAAAAAGCCCTCTCGAATCTGCAAGAGGTGCGTGCTCGTGGTGGCGAGCTGTTTCTGTTTAGTGACCACAAAATCAAGATCGACCTGGATAACTTCCAACACCTGACGCTCTCCGACATCTACCCCGGTACTGCGCCTATCGTCTACAGCATTC
>CBFDBF010000151.1:0-4879 GCA_965602975.1 uncultured Gammaproteobacteria bacterium
TATAGGGGGAGAGGATGCTCTGAAGGTTATGGCTGCTCAGGTCTGCGATATTGTAGTGTCAGACATGCGGATGCCCGGTATGGATGGGGCTGAGCTTCTGACTAAAATCAAACAGCAGTATCCACACACCATACGTTTGATGCTTACCGGTCAGGCCGACGATGAGTCCGTATTGCGCACGGTTGGTGTTGTGCATCAGTTTCTGGCCAAGCCGTGCGAGTCAGAAAAGCTGAAGCAGGTACTGTTAACGGTGGCAGTGCTGCACGATCTACTGAGTGATGAGCAGTTAAAATCAGTTATCTCATCGGTTGACTCCTTGCCCAGTTTGCCGGAGAGCTACGCCAAGTTGCAGCAGGTTATAGCTGATCCTGACTCTGCCTTGAGTGATGTCGGGACTATTATTGAGGCAGATATTGGGATGAGTGCCAAGGTTCTACAGTTGGTCAACTCTGCCTTTTTTGGTCTCTACCAACATGTAGATAGTCCGAGGCATGCGGTCACTCTACTGGGTCTGGATACTATAAAATCACTGGTTCTTGGGGTACAGGTGTTCTCAGAGCTTAAGGTCGATAGCAAGCTTTTTTCGCTGGACAACCTGTTTTCTCATAGTGTTGCGGTCGGTGCTATTGCCCATAAGATAGCGTTAGCTGTAGATGCAGATAAACAGCTAGCTGACAACTGTTTGATCTCCGGTATCCTGCATGGTGTGGGGCAGCTGATACTACTTGCTAATATTCCAGAGGAGTATGAGCAGATTCTGGCAGCAGTTGAGAAGGATGTTACTTTATACGAGGCTGAGAGGCGTATTCTGCACGCCGATCATGGTGTGGTTGGGGCATATTTGATTGGTCTCTGGGGGCTACCCGGAGAGGTAGTGGAGGCGATCTGCTTCCATCGCCGCCTGCAGGAGTACCCACAGGATGGGTTTACCCCAGCTTTGGCGGTGCATATAGCTAATGTGCTGCATTATGAGCTGAAGCCAGAGATGTGTGTGGGTGCCTGTCCAGTTATAGATGAAGATGCGGTAGCCAAGGCAGGGGTAGGGGAGAAGATAGATGAGTTTAGGGAGATAGCTGTAGAGCTGGTAGGGTAGTTTAAAATTAAAAACATACATGTTAAGGAGTAGATGAATGGAGAAACCGTCCGAACGGGTATTGATGGTCGATGACGACCGCAATCTGCTCGATTCATTCAATCGTCAATTGCGTAAAAAGGTCAACTTAGAGATCGCTACCAGCGGGGCAGATGGGGTGCAGGCGATACGGGATGATGGTCCCTTTGCCGTGGTCGTCTCTGATATGCAGATGCCGGGGATGAATGGGGTGGAATTTCTCTCCCAAGTGAGTGCCGTCTCACCTGATACGGTGCGTATTATGTTGACCGGTAATGCCAACCTGGAGGTGGCTATTGATGCGGTAAATGATGGTCATATATTCCGCTTTCTAAATAAGCCGGTAGAGATAGAGCAACTCTACCAGACTATCACCAGTGCCATGCAGCAGTACCGTCTGGTTACTTCAGAGAGAATTTTGCTGAATAAGACGCTGAAGGGGGCGGTAGATCTATTGGCAGATGTCCTTAGCGTAGTTAATCCAATTGTGTTTAGCCAATCTTCCAGGATCAAGCAGCATGTCCATACCATAGTAAAAAGTCTGTCATTACAGGATAGTTGGCACTATGATCTAGCGGCTATGCTCTGTCAGCTGGGCTACATTAGCTTGAGTGATGAGCTGCTGAATAAGATGGCTAGTGGCGCAGAATTGACCAAGCTGGAGGAGGTTGCATATCATGAGCACCCAGCGATGGGCGCACGTCTGTTGAAGCATATACCGCGTCTGGAGATTGTCTCTGCTATGGTTGCACGGCAGCATAGCAATGTTGAGAAGATGGAGTTTCAAGGGAAGTTGTCGAGTAAGGATAAGGCCATCCTTGGCGGCCAGGTGCTACATGTGGCTACCGCCTATGATCAGCTGCTAAGCCATGGCAAGAGTGATGAAGATGCGATTGAAGTATTGAAGGATGATCCTAAGAAGTACGACCCTATACTGGTTGAGGCGCTCTCTATGGGGGGCAAGAACCGTAAGGTTGAGGTGCTTACACTGCCGGCTAAGAAACTGGAGCCGGGGCTGATTTTGGATCAGCCGATATCTACCGAGTCAGGTATTCTGTTGGTTGCCAAGGGGCAGGTGTTGAGTCGTGCAGTGCTACTGCGGTTGGTGGCAGCAGAGGATAGCGGCACTATATCTGGTGAGTTCAGAGTATTCAAAATTAGCCAGATGTAGTGTTTGAGGCTTAAGGAGTATCTAGCGGAAGCCGTAGGATAAATGTGGTACCGGCACTGTCTTCAGTTTCAAATAGTATCTCACCACCATGTTTTCCTACCACTATATCCTGGGCTATGGCTAGCCCCTGACCGGTTCCTTTGCCGACATCTTTGGTAGTAAAAAATGGATTAAATACAGACTCCCGTATCTCCTCTGGTATACCTGTGCCGGTGTCTTTTATACGCACCTCTACCTGTGCTTTAACTGCTTGACTAGAGATGGTGATGGTTCCTTTCTCTTCACGTTTGGCTGCTTCTATGGCGTGGGCTGCATTTACAATTAGCACTAATATCACCTGTGAAATCTCTCCACTCATGCAATCTACTGGCGGCAGAGTCTCATCTAGCTGTAGCTTCATATCAGCAACCAGTTTCCACTCATTCTTGCACACAATAGATGTAGTGGTAATGAGCTTGTTTAGATCTGTTGGTTCAGCCTGCGTAGCCCCCGGGTGAGCGAAGTCTTTCATTGCCAGTACGATTCGTGCCACCTGTTTAGCTCCAGCGATAGATTGCTCAATTGTGGCTGGGGTCTCTTCCTGTAGATACTCCAGGTCGGCCTCCTCAATGGCCTCTTTTACTGCTGCAATCTCTGGTTTGAGCTGCTCTTGCTCCTCTGCCTTTGTGAGCAAATTGTTATAGGAAGCAAATATACTCAGCATGTCTGCAAACGCATCCCGGAGGAAATTAAGGTTATCTCCGACATACTGAATCGGGGTGTTGATCTCATGGGCTATACCTCCGGCTAGTTGCCCTACGGCCTCCATCTTATGGGTTTGGCTCAACTCTCGTTCCAGTCGGCTGCGCTCCTCTGCATTGCGTTTACGTTTGCTGATGTCATTGAACGTAATGACCGCTCCTGCCAGCAGTTCACCTTTATGCATAGCAGAGACAGCATATGCGACCGGGATAGAGTGACCGCTTTTGTGTTTAAAAACAGCATCATCCTCTCTGCGGGAGATGCCATCTTTTATGGTTTTAGCAATTTCATCCTCACCTGCATGGAATGCTGCGGCCATCTTTTCGTCAAAAATCAGAGTTGCTAGCTCGTGCCCACTTGTCTCTGTCTCCTCTAGGCCAAGTATTAATGCAGAGCCCGGGTTAGCATAGGTTACTACGCCATCTAGCCCAGCCACTAAAAGGCCCTCGCCCATGGAGTCGGTGACCTCTCTGAGGAAGTTCTCTTTTTGCTTCAGTTGATCGCGTGTTGTAGTGAGTAGCAGCCAGTTTTTGCGTAGCTGGCTCATAAAAAAGATGGTGAGTGCAGAGAGCAGGAGAAAACCAGCAGCATGCAGCCACACTGTCTTACGGGTTTTTGCGCTATGTGAGGTGTAAAGAGGTTCCCCTTTTATGATCACGCTGATGCCGCCACGCAGATCGCCAACTTTGACCCCTTCACCGCCGTGACATTGAAGACATCCCTGCTGTACGAACACCGGACCTATATAATTAAACAGTGGTTCACCATTAACTGCGGTTGAGGCAAACTTGTAGTCACCTTTCTTCTTAAAACCCTGCAGCGCGTCGCGTTCCCAGTCGTTGGGTGTATTCTCCAGATTCATCGGTTTCAGGGAGACCATCTTATAGCCAATGTTATCAATCGTCTGTTTTTTGAAGATGTCTGGGTTGGCAGTCATTATGATGGGGTCTATTTTGGTCTGGCGCACCATCTCATACATCAGCTGCCCTCGCTCCATGGCTATATTTTGGATGGTCTGCTCTATATGTGAGACATTCCAGGCTAGAGATAAGCCGGCTAAAGCCAGCCAGAATAGGACTGGCATCAGCCAGTAATAACGGGTCTGTAGTAGTCCTATCATGATGGATCCCTGTTTTTTCTGTTTTCGCTACCCCCTGATAGCGGCATGATAGAGGATTACTTTAGGGCGTATTTAAATTAAGGAATCTCTGATTAATACCGTGTAGCCCATCCCCCACAAGTGGGGGAGGCGGGGAGGTGGAGTTAAGATAGTGACTTACCTCTTTATCCTAACCTAGGCTGCCACTCCCTCGGCAAGGATTTTGCTTCTCGGCAAAGCTTCCGCATCCTGCTCACGCCCCTCACCTATGTCCATATAGGTGACTGCTCCTGCGTTGCCATACTACCTACATCCATGTGGTCGTGCTCACGCCCCTCACCTGCGTCCATGTAGGCGACGAAGTTGTTGAGGTTCTCAAACGTATGGGTGCCACACATGAATAGATAGGGGGTGGTTTTAGTCGCGATCGCCCATTTTCCAGGTAATAAGTACTATGAGTAGCATTATTGCGAGAACATAGAGAGTTTCCAGCATCTAATTTACCTCTAAATATAGAGAGATTGGTGAGCCTATTATCCATATTTACCATTGACGTTGCAGTCCCCTCTGCGTATCATTTCGCTTCTTCGTCTGTAGCAGGGCGACGGGGTATAGCGCAGCCTGGTAGCGCGCCTGCTTTGGGAGCAGGATGTCGGGAGTTCGAATCTCTCTACCCCGACCAGTTTTGGTGGCCCGGAGCAGTCCTGCCGGGCGGCAGGATGATCTTTAAGAATGCGCCCGTAGCTCATTTGGATAG
>CBFDBF010000152.1:0-4859 GCA_965602975.1 uncultured Gammaproteobacteria bacterium
GGCAACTAGCTGGGGGTCACATGATGATTGGTTGCTCCAGCGGATCAAATCACCATGGCCACTGGACTCTCTGCTGGCCGGAGTTCGGGTGGCAGATAGTTTAGATGCGGTCCTACATATGCGCAGTAGCCTCAAGGCTGGTGAGTCATTGATCACTCGAGATGGTATCTGGTTGGGCTCAGACTGGCTCCGTCTTAGTCGGGAGTCGAATCATGGAGTACTACAGCGGGGCGAAGAGATAAAACAGCTCACCCAGCAGCAGCAAGAGTTGGAGCGCAAGGTAGAGGAGCATGCCTTGGCTATTAAAACTGGTAAGGAGAGCCTCCAGCAGGCGGAGCAAGCCAGAGAGCAGTTACAAGGGGCGGCCAGCAAATTGCAGGCGGCATTGGCAGATGTGCGCTCAACTCTTAGTGGTAGAAAGGCGCAGGCCGATCATCTTAAAAGTCGTGATGCAACGGTACGCCATGAGATGGCAGAGCTACAGCAGCAGATGGAGCGTGACCAGAGTGAGCTGCAGCAGTGTCAGCAGAGACTGCATGGGGCACTAGAGGAGATAGAGTCGCTAAGTCGTAAACGTGAGGTTCTATCTGGCCAGCGGGAGCGGTTGCACCAGGCTCTGGATGGTGCCAAGAGAGAGGCGCAGCAGCAGCGTAGCAGGGAGCATGAGATAGCCCTGAAGATAGAATCCATGCGCTCCTCCCACAGTTCACTAGAGCAGAACATACAGCGTATGCAGGGGCAGATTGCACACCTTGCAACTCGGCGCGAGGAGCTGTTAGCGGCAATAAGTGGTGGTAAGGAGCCACTACAGGCGCAGCAGAAGGCGTTGGAGGTAGAGCTACAGCAGAGGGTGCAGGTAGAGAATGAGATGAAGCTGGCACGCCATGGTCTAGAGCAGGTCGAAGCTGTATTGCGCGATCGCGAGAAGAGAAGGAGTGAGACGGAGCAGCAGGTGCAGCATGAGCGTGATCAGCTGGAGCAGGGCAAGATGCAGCAGCAGGAGCTGCGAGTGCGGCAGCAGACCATCGATGAGCAGATCAGTGAGAGCAATTTTGTGCGGGATGAACTGCTGCTGCAGCTGCCACAAGATGCCACTAAGGAGAGGTGGGAGGAGAGTTTGGTGCAGATGGGTACCAAGATAAACCGTCTCGGGGCGATCAATCTAGCAGCCATTGATGAGTTTGAAGAGCAGTCGGAGCGCAAGCAGTACTTGGATGCACAACATGCCGATGTAACCGCAGCACTGGAGACCCTGGAGAGTGCTATCCGCAAGATCGACCGCGAGACCAGAACTCGCTTTAAAGAGACCTTTGATAAGGTCAACAACGGCCTGCAAGACAAGTTCCCCAAGTTGTTTGCTGGTGGGCACGCTTACCTGCAACTGACCGGTGAGGACCTGCTCGATACTGGAGTGACTGTAATGGCGCAGCCACCGGGTAAGCGCAACACCAGTATTCATCTGCTTTCAGGTGGTGAGAAGGCGCTAACTGCGGTGGCCCTTATCTTTGCGATTTTCGAGCTAAATCCATCCCCATTCTGTATGCTGGATGAAGTTGATGCGCCATTGGATGATGCCAATGTTGTCCGTTTTTGTGAACTGGTAAAGTCGATGTCAGAGCAAGTTCAGTTTGTTATTATCACTCATAACAAGATCACTATGGAGATTGCACACCATCTTACGGGTGTAACTATGCATGAGGCCGGAGTCTCCAGGATGGTCTCAGTAGACGTTGAAGAGGCTGCCTTGATGGCGGCTAGCTAGGAGCTTTAACAGAGTAAAAATGAAATCTGATATCCTTCGTCTTATTCTATTTCTGGCCGGGGCGGCGTTGATCCTGGGCATATATCTGGCTGATCGTTTTAGACGTAGAGACAATACAAGGTCTGAACAGAAGCTGGTGGTGGAGAGTGATATATACCAGCGTGAACCGGTACGTCCAGCACAGCGCAGAGAGCCTTTGTGGGGGGAAGAGGAGAACAGATCAATAGCGGAGGCTATCGCTACATCTAAAACAGATGCTCCAACTTTAGAGTCAGAGCAAGAGTCAGAGTCAGAGCAGCCACCAGAGCCGATTGTGGTAGAGAGAGAGAGTAGCCGTAAGGGGCCAACTGGAGAGCAGAAATCATTCCCGTTTTTTAGTGATAAGCGACAGTTCAAGCCTAAAAATAGAAAAAAGAGCATAGAGGCTCCACCCAGCAAGATCATTCAGATCAACATAGTACCGCGTACAGGGGTTAGCCTATTTGGTGGGGATGAGATTCTCTGTGTGGTCTCCGATATAAAGATGGAGTATGGAGAGATGGACATCTATCACCGTTATAGCGATGACCATGGAGCTGGAGAGATTCTATTTAGTCTTGCCAATATGGTGCATCCTGGAACCTTCCCGGTTGCAGCGATGGATGAGTTTACCACCCCAGGTTTGACCCTTTTTACTAACCTACCAGGGCCATTGGATGGTCTTACTCTTTTTTCTGAGATGCTCTCCGTTGCTGAGCGGCTGGCCACTCTGCTGGATGGCTCACTTCAGGATGACAGACATAGCGACCTGAGCAAACAGACCATAGAGCATATGCGGCAAGAGATTCAGGAGTATCATCGCAAGTTGACCCTGGCTCGCAGTAGATAATGGGTAGGCATGGGTCGCCGCATACTAAAGTCGATCGACTGCGCAGGGAGATAGAGCGGCATAACCGCCACTACCATCTGCTGGATGAGCCGCAGATCCCGGATAGTGAATATGATCGCCTGATGCGAGAGCTACAGGATCTGGAGGCGGAGAATCCTGATCTGCTCACCCCGGATTCTCCTACTCAACGGGTCGGTTCAGAGCCGCTGGACACTTTCGATAGTGTAGTTCACAAGGTGCCTATGCTCTCCCTGGCAAACGCCTTCAACGAGCAGGAGATGGAGGAGTTCGACCAGCGGGTGCGGGATAGAGTGCAGAGTGAACGGGAGATCAGCTATGTGGCTGAGCCAAAACTGGATGGTCTGGCTATCAGCCTGCGCTACGAGGATGGAGTGTTGGTGCAGGCGGCCACCCGTGGTGATGGCCATCGAGGTGAGGATGTGACCCAAAATGTGCGTACTATCTCCGCTCTGCCGCTGCGGTTAAGTGGCAGTGGTTGGCCACAAGTCCTTGAGGTGCGGGGTGAGATCTATATGCCGCGTACTGGCTTTGAAGAGATGAATCGGCGAGCGCGAGAGTCAGGTGATAAGGAGTTTGCCAATCCACGCAATGCAGCGGCTGGTTCACTGCGGCAGTTAGACTCAAAAATTACAGCGCGGCGCCCACTGGCGATCATCTGTTACGGTTTTGGTGAGATCACAGATGCGCCACTTGCAGTGACCCATAGCGCCAGTATTGCTATGCTCGGTGGCTGGGGGCTACCTATATCTTCAGAGTTGCAACTGGTTACTGGTGCCGTTGGATGTCTCGATTATTATCGGCAGATAGAGGCTAGACGTGATGGCCTCGAGTATGACATTGATGGTGTGGTATTTAAGGTAGATCATCTGGAGTTACAGCAGACTCTTGGTTTTGTCTCACGTGCCCCACGCTGGGCGATTGCGCAAAAATTTCCAGCTCAGGAGGAGATAACCAAACTGTTGGAGATAGATATACAGGTGGGACGTACTGGGGCGATCACTCCGGTCGCCAGGCTACATCCGGTGACAGTCGCTGGGGTTACAGTTACTAATGCAACCCTGCACAACGAGGATGAGATCAGGCGTAAAGATCTGCGAGTTGGTGATAGTGTTATTATCCGCCGGGCGGGGGATGTGATTCCTCAGGTAATGAAAGTGGTGTTGGAGCAGCGTCCTACCGACAGCCATCCATTTCAGATGCCACAGCTCTGTCCAGCATGTGGTTCTGAGCTTGTTCGTGATGCCGATACCGTGGTGCTGCGCTGTAGTGGAGGGCTCTACTGTCCAGCGCAACTCAAGGAGTCGATAAAACATTTCGCCTCCAGGTTAGCGCTTGATATTGAGGGGCTAGGAGAGAAGCTGATAGAGCAGTTGGTGGATGCGGGTTTGTTGCAGACACCAGCCGATCTCTATAGATTGCAACCTGAGCAGTTGGCAGAGTTGGAGCGGATGGGTATAAAGTCAGCTAACAACATAGTACAGGCACTAGAGGCGAGTAAACAGACGACACTATCACGTTTTATCTATGCTCTAGGTATTCGCGAGGTGGGAGAGGCGACCGCCCGCGCTCTAGCGCTACATTATGATCTGCCGCAGATATTAAAGGAGGAGTCGGCAGAGGCGCTGCAGCAGATTCCGGATGTTGGTCCGATAGTGGCGGAACACATCATCACCTTTTTTCGGCAACCACACAATCGAGATACCATAGGTCAACTACTCGCATCAGGTATCCACTGGCCAGAGGTGGAGGGTAAAGGAAAGAGTAAGAGTATGCCGCTAGAGGGTAAGAGTGTCGTGCTTACTGGTACTCTTAGTCGTCCCCGCAGCGAAGTGAAAGAGCAGCTGCAAGCATTAGGGGCAAAGGTCAGTGGTAGTATCTCTAAAAGAACTGATTATCTGATTGTTGGAGAGAGTGCGGGTTCTAAACAGCAGAAGGCAGAAGAGCTTGGTGTTACCACTCTTAATGAGGCAGAGCTGCAGGCTCTGTTAGAAGAGATTGCGGGGGAATAGATATGGGAATCAG
Source organism: uncultured Gammaproteobacteria bacterium (assembly GCA_965602975.1). Classification (GTDB taxonomy): domain Bacteria; phylum Pseudomonadota; class Gammaproteobacteria; order Chromatiales; family Chromatiaceae; genus CBFDBF01. The sequence continues at coordinate 4,674 of CBFDBF010000152.1, forward strand.
AGAGCAAGAGATATTGTTGGTGATGCGTAAAACCTTGACCAATATTATTCGGGAGATAACCCCGGAGGCGGGGAGGCCATATCCGCTGAGTGAAGATACTGTGAGCAGTATTCGTGACTGCCTCAAGCTACTGGCACTGCGTGAACGTGAGCTGGGTGATATAGCTGGTATAGTGGCAGAGCAGCC
>CBFDBF010000153.1:0-4856 GCA_965602975.1 uncultured Gammaproteobacteria bacterium
GACCACTTACATCACCGGTTACAAACTCAACTGCACGTAGATCCTTGTGGTAGATAGGCTGGTCTTGAGTGGCGCGGATAAATCGACCGATCTCTGCCAGGGGCATGGTCTGACCATCTTGTGAGGTTATCGGTAGATCACCCAGACGGCTGAACTGGGAGCGCACCGATAGTGGTATGTTGATCACGATGTAGGTTGGTTCAATCACTGTGCCACGTTTGACATCTCCCAACTTGTGGTTGCCCATAGCCATGGCGAGGCTCTGGTTGATAGTGTTGACCGAGATCCCACGGCGTACCGCTTTTTCGGTGTCTACCTCAAAGCGCCACACTTCGTGCGGTTCCTCTAACAGGTTGTCTACATCTGTGATGTTTTCAGCTTGTTCAAACAGACCGGTCATCTCATATGCCACTTGGCGTCTGGTGGCAGCATCAGGTCCATATACTTCTGCTACTACCGCTTGCAGCACCGGTGGGCCTGGAGGCATCTCTACTATCTGGATTTTGGCACCCATGGAGGCGGCTATAGGGGTCAACATTTCACGTGTAACTACGGCAAGCTCATGGCTGCTGCGATCGCGTTCGCCTTTGCCTAGTAGCTGTACCTGGATATCTGCATGCCACGGATTGCGGCGTAGGTAGTAGTGGCGTACCAAGCCGTTAAAGTTGAATGGAGAGGAGGTGCCGACATAGGTCTGGATGGCGGTTACTTCAGGTAGCTTGCGTACCTCATCTGCCAGTTGGCTGGTTATGTTTGCCGTTACCGGCATGGCCGTACCTTCCGGCATATTTACCACTACATTGAATTCGGCCTTGTTGTCATGAGGCAGCATCTTTACCGTCACATGGTTGGTGTAGAACATGACACAAGAGAGAAAGAATGCGGCGATAGTGAATCCAAGAAATAGCCACGCTTTGAAGCGATTGGTCATCAGCGGCACCAGCAGCCAGCGGTAGACCTTCTCCAGGGCCTCACTGGTGTTGTGCTCTCTCTCTTCGGCTCGCTCCAGACATTTTATAGAGGGCTTAATCCACCAGGCTAGCCAAGGGGTAAAGATGAAGGCAGCAAACAGCGAGAACAACATAGCCACAGATCCGAGGGCTGGGATCGGTTCCATATATGGACCCATCATTCCGCTGACAAATCCCATAGGGAGGAGGGCCGCTATTACGGTAAAGGTGGCCAGGATGGTGGGGTTGCCTACTTCAGCTACGGCACTGATCGAGGTTTCGGTATCCATCTCGCCATTTAGTAGCCAGCGACGATAGATGTTTTCCACTACTACGATGGCATCATCTACCAGTATGCCAATGGCAAAAATGAGAGCAAATAGACTGACTCGGTCGATGGTGTAGCCCATAACCCAGGCAGAGAATACCGTCACCAATATTACTACTGGGATAACGATTAGTACTACCAGCGCCGGACGCCAGCCAAGGGTGAGCCATACCATAATGGTGACGGCTGCAGTGGCTATAAAGAGCTTGAATATAAGCTCGTTCACCTTGTTGTTAGCAGTCTGACCATAATTGCGGGTTACGCTGACCTGGACATTGTCTGGTATCAAATGTCCCTTAAGCTGCTCCAATCGGGCCAGTACATCTGCGGCCACACTTACCCCGTTAGTGCCTATCTTTTTTGCTATTGCCAGAGTTACTGCTGTGGCTCCGTCGGTCAGTGGGGTATCCCCTTGATAGGCAGGTCCGGTATAGTATGCCACCGCCTGCTTGGTCTCTTCTGGCCCCTGGAATACACGAGCCACATCACGCACATAGACTGGTAGGCCGCGGTGGCTGCCTACAACCAAGCGTGAAACATCATCTGCAGAGTTGAGGAATGCACCGGTGTATACGGTGTAGCTAAGGTTGCCACTCTCTACGCTACCTGCGGTCTGCTCTGCATTGGCGGTGCGGATGGTGTTGGCCACTTGCGGTAGGGATATCTGAAAGCCGGAGAGGCGCTCAGGTAGTACTTCTACTCTTATCTGCTCAGAGCGGCCACCAACTATGAAGCCTTGGCTGGTGTTGGGTACCTGTTTTAGTCGCTGTAGCACATCTAGAGCCAGTAGCCGCAGTTTGCTGTCATCCTCCTCCTCTGACCAGAGGGTGAGGGTCACTACCGGCACATCATCTACCCCCTTTGGCTTGACTAGTGGCTTGGAGACACCGGGGGGGATCTTGTCCATATTGGACTGTAGTTTGTCGTAGAGCTTGACCAGTGATGGCCCCATCTCTTCACCCACCTCAAATTGAACGGTCACCATCGCCTGGCCACGTTGTGAGATGGAGTAGATGTGTTTTACCCCTGGAATCTCACTCATGATCCGTTCTAACGGGTCGGCCACCAGAGTTGCCACCTGTTCGGCTGAGGTGCCTGAATACTGTACAAAAATATCCACCATGGGAACAGAGATCTGAGGATCTTCTTGTCGAGGTGTCATGATCAACCCGAGGACACCCATAGCTAGACTAGCTACCAGTAACAGCGGGGATAGGGGGGATTCGATAAAGGCCTTTGCCATGTGGCCAGCAAGACCTAAAGGCTTATCTTCTATCTGTTCTGGCTGTTTTTCTATCTGTTTGCTCATCTGGCTCTATTTCTTGGCTTTAGCGGGTGTAAGATCTATTTTCTCTCTCTACCGCCTGACCTGATCCTATACCAGTGGATGGGTTGGCGAGGATGCGGTCCCCCTCTTGTAGGCCTGAGAGTATGCTGGTCATGTTGCCACCCATGTTGTTGCCAACGCGCACCCAGCGTAGCTCGGTACGTCCCTGGTCGTTGATTATAAACACCGATGGCAGGCTGCCGCGCTGCACGATGGCAGCTGTAGGTATTACTGGCACCCGCTGTTCTGGGCTATCTATATCTGGAATCATCACCTCTGCATACATGCCGGGTCCACCTGGTACGCTGCCGGGCATATCAAATTTAACGGTGACGGTATGGCGCTGTTCATCCGCTATAGGGAAGATCTGGGCTACTCGAACGTCGATGCGGCGATCTCCAACATCCAATAGGGCGGGGACGACCATGCCTCTCTTTAGGCCTGGAACCAGTCGAGCCTGTACATCTACTTTGATCTGTAGATGTTGGGTGTCGGCAAATACAAGCAGCGGCTGTCCTGGCTGTATCGTATCCCCAACCTCTACCAGTTTTTTAGTAATGACTCCACGAAATGGTGCTATGGATAGGGTGTCATCCAGGCGGGCATCGATCTCATCCACCATGGAGCGGGTCTGTAGGATGCGGGATTGTGATTGACTTAGATCGGTCCAGCTGGAGTAGAGGTCGCTGTGGCGCTCCAGTGCTGGCACACCGTAGCCCATTGAGGAGCCAAGGTTGCGGGTAAACATATTGTCAAAGAGTGCCGGCATCCCCATGCCAGGCATACGACTTATACTGGTCGATTTGGGCGCCCACATTTCACGGGTGTACTGCATGTAGGCGTTGCGCCGTGCGGCATTGACATTTGCCAGGTCGGCCATAATCTGCCGTCTCTTGGCTAGTAGCTCCTTGTTGTCGATTACGGCTAGCATGACACCAGGCTCAAACTGATCACCCTCCCGTCCAGCTATGTACTCTATGCGTCCTGGGAGTTGTGCTGCCAAGGTGACCTCTCTATAGGGGACCACGGTGCCGCCGATGGTTAGGCTGGCTCCAAATTGACTAGCCTGGACGGTAATAATCTCATTTTTCTGTTGTTTGCTGTTCCCGTAACGCTCTTGATATGAGGGTCGTTCGGCATAAGTGGTAGAGCTCAAGCTTATTAAGGCAGAGAGCAAGAGCAGCGTGGTTAAACGAACAGCGGACATGAAGTGACTCCCTAACAATTGTAGATGCTGCTGAGAAGATGGTCGACCGTTGGGCAGTTATTGCCGGGCAGCGGCGCAACTAAATGGTTGCACAATAGAACCATGATCATCTCCTCTACCTTAGTGATGCTGCTTATATTTTTTATCTACTGCCTGCAGGATACACCTGCTTTTCTGCGCCTTATCCTACTATCTATTGTAGATTTTAGCTATCTGTGCCGTGCGCAGATTCACAGTAGCTGTAGTCTACAAATTTATCCCCTAATCGTTAAATACAGTCTCTGCCAGTCTATGTACCTCTTGTGCTGCGGTTGACCTTGGAGCCCATTCACCCACTCCAAGTCCCTCTGTGAGGCTACGGCGCATAAGTACTCGATAACCGATGTGGGTGGGGGCAAGGGTTATTCCATCTAGTTGGGATATTGCCTCTTTAGCCTCATCGGTCTCCCGTATCAGTGGATTGGTATCCGCCTTATTGATTACTGCCATAACTTCTGTATCTGGCTTGGTGCTGCGGATGATATCAAGGGCGTCATGTAGTGCCCAGACATCCGCTGGCCCTGGCAGCAGTGGCATTATCACTTTGTCAGCCAGTTTTAGTGCAGTCTTAAAGCCGGTTTTATCGCCTGCTGCAATGTCTACAATGATGTCGTCAAATAGACCCTCTGCCCTCTCTACCTCTTGTCCGATGCTGTGTTCATCTGCAATCACACTGTAGAGTACTGGAGTGTGCTCCTCCTCTTTACGGACGATGATAAGATTGGATATCGTATGTAGTGGATCGGTGTCTATCAGCAGGGTACGTCGGCTTTGATAGGCGGACCAGACACCAAGATTAAAGGCAATTGTGCTCTTGCCAGTACCGCCTTTTAGGTTTCCTACCAAGATGATCATTATCGCCTCCCCTAGATGAGTTTTACTGTTTTTTCAGAGAATAGGCCTTTCGATCTACCATTTCCAGCATAAATTTACGTTAAATCGATATATTAACAGTGGTTTATGTGGTTTTTTTGATTCCTTTCACATTAGGTTAGAGAAAAGCAA
>CBFDBF010000154.1:0-4844 GCA_965602975.1 uncultured Gammaproteobacteria bacterium
TGACTACAGCAACCTTTTTCTTCGCCACTCTTTTCTTAGCCGTTCTTCTACTCTTAACTACCCTCTTCTTCGCAACCCGCTTTTTCGTAGCTCTCTTTTTTACCGCCATGATGCCCCCTTTATTATCGAATAAAAAAACAAACCAACTCATATTATAACACAAAGCAAAACCAGATAACTGTAAGCATAGAAGAATATCTATATAATTGTGCCATTATGCTAAAATAGAACATATTAAACCGTATGTAAATACAATACGAAAAGCAATAAGCGAGACCACATGGGAAGGCATTCAAAATTATCTGCGAAAGAGTTAGTGCAGCAGCACCGTGATGTTTTACGTACATGCCAAACAAAGGCTGTAGACCATTTTTCTACCAATGTCAGTCAGCTGTTTGAGAATAGTGAATCAGCACTTCTAGACTTTGCCGATGAAGCAGGATCCAACCAATTCTACACCCACTTCCTGGAATCCATCAACCTGATAAAGAGCAATCACGAAAAAGCAGAAGAGATCTTCCAGGCACTACTAGACAAGGGCTTTAATGAGTTTATAGATGGAGAGAATCTATTTGATACGACTATCATAGATACAAACAAGCCTGATCAACTGCAACTAATCGACCAAAAGGATATGAATGAGAATGTGGCGGTCGAAAAGATAATATCTCGCATTAGAAATAGCTGCTTCCAAGAGCTATACGCCATAGGACAGCGTCTCTCCCTCCTCCATGAGAGTAAACAGCTAAAAGAGCACAATATTCCTGCTGGCCCACACCATGTGGTTAAATCCTTTCAGCATGCAGTCAAATATATACCGGTAAAGTCTGATATTAGAATTATCCTACTTGCCATTTTAAAGGCTCAATTAACCAAAGATGCCAACTATATATATCACGAAATGAACGAGCTGCTAGCTGCTGCCGGACTCTTCCCTAACCTTAAACCAGTAGCCAAAAAGAGTGCCTCAGGCACAACCAAACAGAAGGAGCTACAACAGTCAGATAGCAGTGATGGCAAGATAGACGAGAACCCACCCCAGCAAATACCACAAGAGCAGAGCGCTATCATAGGCAAAGAGGTATTCAACTCTATCTGTAAACTATTGGGGACGCGCCGTAGCATGGATCCAGAGTATCACCCACACCCAGGCATGGCAGGCACCAATATAGCCACCACTATGGCTCTGGTAGATACAATGGACACTATTCAGCAGCAGGGTCATACAAATTTCTCCAAAATAGCCACCAATACAAATCAACAACTACCAGATATAAAATTTGACAGCGCTCTACTAAAACAGAGGAGTGCCACCCTAGAAGAGGAGCGCGAGCAGATATTTGCCGGAATGGACAGAAATGAAATACCTACGGCCGATATGAATATGATCGAAGTAGTTGGGATGATGTTCGAATTTGCACTAAGCGATGACGATCTACCCAATATAGTTAAGGTGCTAATCAGCCATCTGCACACTCCATATCTCAAGGTGGCACTGCTAGATAGAAACTTTTTAGTCGACAGCAAACATGTGGCTCGCCAGCTACTGAACTTGATGGCAAAAAGTGGGAGTAAATGGGTCGATGAGCAAAAACTTAAAGCCGGAATCTACTTCTCTCTAGAGAGACATGTAGATAGGATACTACATGAGTTCCAAGATGATTTGACCCTATTTGATGAGATATTTGCCGAACTAGGAAGAGAGGTAGAACAGTTCAAGAAAAAGGTTGAGGTTATTGAAATCAGGGCAAAAGAGGCGGAAAAAGGGAAAGAGCGGCTGACACACGCCCGCACTCAAGCAACAGAGGCCATTAACGACCATATCGGCCAATACCATCTTCCGGTGGAGATCAATGACTTCCTGTACCATCCATGGTTAGACCGGATGATCCTTACACTACTACGCGATTCAGAGGCGGAACAGAGCAGTGACTGGAATGAGTCTATAGAGATGATTGAGACTCTAGCATGGGCCTCGCAGGCAGAGCATGATAGCAAAGTAAAAGAGGCATTACGGCTCAAACTACCTCAACTAAAACGGCAGATAATAAAGAGCCTTGCCCCACTAGGAGAACCGTTCCTCGCCTACAACGATGATATGTTCAAACTCCTATCTGGCTACCTTGCAACCAGTATTAAAGCCACACAAGACCAAACAGCACCGACAACTAAACCGCCAAAAAGAGCAAAACAACCTACTCCAAAGAAGCCGGCTGCAACAACACTATCCACACTAGAAGAGAAGATGGTGAGGCAACTCAAAAATACCGGTTTCAATACCTGGTTCCTATTCACAGATATAGACATGCAAGAACGTGAGTTAAAATTATCTTGGTCAAGTAGGCTCACTGGAAAATTCATGTTTGTGGATCACTACGGCACCAAAGTAATGGTAATACCGATAGAGGAGCTTGCGAGCCTGATGTGCGATAACAAGGCAAAGATTATCGCACATATTAGAAAACCATTCGTTGACCGTGCCATGAATGCTATTCGCAATACACTAAACAAAGCATTCGGTAAAAAAGAGCAGGATGAAAAACCCCATGAATGAAAAAAGATACCGTAGTAGAAGGCAAGTAGATATGCCAATCCAAGTCATAGACTGCAATACTCTTGAAACGCTTGGCATGTTGGCAAATATCAGTACAAATGGTTTTATGCTGATCAGTGAACAACGAATCGATCCTAACAGGATATATCAACTACGATTGGAGTTCACACAACCGATAGATGGGATAGATGCTATAGAGTGTGGTGCTGAGAGCCTCTGGTCAGACTCGGCAGAGGATGATCCCGCATGCTGGAACGGCTTTCATATTATTGATATTAGTACAGCTGACGCCAGCTTCATCACTAATATGTTTGCTCTAACAGAGGACTAATCCTGCCTCTTACTACCTAAACGTACGAGGCTACCCAGACCCATATCTTCAAGCGCCCCCTGCATCAAACGGCGTACTGAGCTAGCATCCTCCAACTTCAGTGCGTCCTGTAGTAACTGCCGAGCACGACTACGGCTCAGACTCCTAACCACCCACTTCACCCGCAGCATACTGCTAGCACTCATGCTAAGGCTATCCACCCCCATCCCTAAAAGTAGAGCGGTTGCCATTGGATTACCTGCCAATTCACCACAGACGCTAACTGGCCTGCTATATACCTTGGCCCCCAAAACAATCTGATTTACCGCCCGCAAAACAGCTGGATGCATATCATCATAGATCCCTGCAACCCGCGGATTATTACGATCAACCGCCAAGAGGTACTGGGTAAGATCATTGGTTCCAATCGATAGGAAATCTACTCGCCGCGCCAGCTCTTCCGTCTGATATACCGCTGCCGGCACCTCTATCATCACCCCGACCTGCGGCATAGTCACCTCATGCCCGTCCTCTAACAGCTCATCATAAGTACGCCGGATCAGTGATTTCAACTCATCCACCTCCGACACCCCGGAGATCATCGGCAGCATTATCTGTATATTGTCATAGCCAACAGCAGCCATCAGCATAGCTCGTACTTGAGTCAGAAATATCTCCGGATGATCAATCGATATGCGGATACCACGCCACCCAAGAAATGGGTTGGACTCCTCTATAGGGAAATATGGTAGCGGCTTATCACCCCCTATATCTAGAGTACGCAGAGTCACTGTGCGCGGGGCAAAGGTGCGTATAAGCTTACTATAATTGGCAACCTGTGAGGCCTCACTCGGAAAACGGTCACGCACCATAAATGGCAACTCTGTCCGGTACAGCCCGACTCCAGCGGCCTCCTCACCACCAAATCCACGCATCTCAGAGACCAACCCAGTATTAAGATATAGCGGAACCTGCAAGCCATCACTAGTCTCTGAGGGTTGGCCACGCAGCTCATCTAGCTCTGCTGACAGCTCCTGATCCTCACGTGCCAGCCGACGATACTCCGACTTTACTGAAGGGGTTGGTGCTACATATACCCGTCCACGGTAGCCATCTATGATCAGCTCTTGGCGATCCATGCGGCTGACCGGCATATCAACCACACCCATCACCGTAGGTACCCCCATGGCCCGCGCCAATATAGCAACATGAGATGAGGATGAACCGGCAGCAGAGACCACCCCAGCTAACCGCTCTATAGGCACTTCTGCCAGATGCACTGCACTAACCTCATCTCCTACCAAAATAGTCTTCTCTGGATACGCATAAACTACCGGTGCCTCCTGCTGTAGATAGGTCAAGATACGCCGTCCTAGATCCAACACATCCGAGGAACGCTCCCGTAGATAGGCATCATCCATGCTATCAAAAACCTTAGTGTGCTCTTTGATAGTCTGACGTAGGGCACCAGCTGCCCAGTTACCGCCCTCTATCCTCTCGATTATAGGATCGACCAGAGAGTCGCTCTCCAGCATCAATATCCAGGCCTGAAACAGTGCTTGCTCTTCCGCTGGAAGATCACCCTCCAGCTTCCGCTCCAGCCGTTGTAGATCCATCCGTACTGCTGCTACTGCATTCCGAAACAGGCTAATCTCATGCTCTGGATCACTGCTCTGCCGATCCGGAACCGCCTCCAGATTAGCCAATTGATAGACCACCACCGCCTGCCCTATGGTGACACCACTAGCCCCTGCCTGACCCTGGAGAAAACGGGTCGGCCCGGCCTGATGCTGCGGAGATAGCAGTTCACCGCTAGTCTGAGCGTGGGTTATAGCGCCAGCCAGTTGCGCTGCTAAGGTCACTAGAAAACTCTCTTCACTCTCATCAAACTGGCGCGGTTCCCGCTGCCTTACCACCAAAACACCCAGAACCTTACGGTTCTGAATGATGGGCGCGCCCAAAAAACCGTGGTAGTAGGTC
>CBFDBF010000155.1:0-4818 GCA_965602975.1 uncultured Gammaproteobacteria bacterium
ACGTAGTGATGATCATATCGAGATTGAGGCGGGGATTAAGTCTCTGGAGCAGCAGTGTGAACAGTATGTTGAGCGGCGGATGAATGCTAGTATCAGTCAAGCGATGTCTGGCCATACTGTAGATGAGTTTAAAACGGGTGAGTAGATATGCCAAAGGTTAAATTTTTACCCCATAAAGAGCTTTGTCCTGAGGGGCTAGAGGTCGAAGTAGAGCCGGGAGTATCCCTCTGTAACGTCGCTCTACAGAGTGATATAGAGTTGGAGCACGCCTGTGATCAGGTGTGCGCCTGCACCACCTGTCATCTGATTGTGCGTGAAGGTTTCGACTCGCTAGAGGAGCCGGAGATGGAGGAGGAGGATATGCTTGATCAGGCGTGGGGGCTGGAGCCGGAATCGCGCCTCGGTTGTCAGGCCCTAGTGGGGGAGGATGATCTGGTAATAGAGATTCCTAAATACACTATTAACCTGGCCTCTGAGGGACACTGATGAAGCTTAAATGGATAGACTCGTTAGAGATTGCGATTGAACTGGATGAGCTACATCCAGATATAGATCCAAGCGGTATCAATTTTGTGGATCTGCGTGGTCTAGTGGTTGGATTGGAAAAGTTTGATGATGATCCTGCACGCTCTGGGGAGAAGATCCTTGAGGCAATCCAGATGGCTTGGATCGAAGAGCGTGAGTAGCGCCTCAGTTATCTCGGCGCGGGCATGGACCAAGTGTATATTAGAGGGTAGTTATCTATCGTAGTGGTTACACTACCCATCCTTAGTAACTTTGATTGAGGGATTTTTTATATGTCGTTAGTACGAGCATTTACCGGTCTACGCCCTACCTCAGATCATGTGTCCGCTGTAGTGGCACCACCGTATGATGTGATGAGCACAGCAGAGGCTAGAGAGATGGTTGCGGGACGACCATGGAGCTTTCTCCATATCTCCCGTCCAGAGGTGGATTTACCAGAGGGGATTGACCCATACTCACCTGAGGTCTACGCCAAGGCAGCAGAGAATCTGCAGCATATGCAGCAGCAGGTGGTTTTACGGCAAGAGAGAGAGCCATCTCTATATGTATATAGATTGACCATGGGAGAGCACACCCAGACTGGATTGGTCGCTGTTGCATCGGTAGAGGCGTATGACAGTGAGCGTATAAAGAGGCATGAGTTCACCAAACCGACCAAAGAGGATGATCGGGTACAGCAGATAGATGCCCTGAATGCGCAGACTGGTCCAGTATTTATGGTTTACCCCAGTGATTTAGAGGTTGACACCCTGCTTGCCGCCGAGACCGGAAGAGAGCCAGATATGGATGTTATGGCTACAGACGGGGTGCGCCATGAGATATGGGTGGTTACTGACAAGGCCAGGATAGCTACTATCATCGGCGCTTTTGATGCAATGCCATCACTCTATATAGCTGATGGACACCACCGTTCTGCTGCCGCATCCAGAGTTGCAGCTAGTCGCCGAGAGGCCAATCCAGGCCATACTGGAAGTGAACCATACAACTACTTTCTAAGTGTGATCTTCCCCCATAAACAGATGCAGATTCTGGACTATAATCGGGTGGTCAGAGATCTAAATGGCCTGCAACCGGATGAGCTTCTCCAGAAGATTGGCGGCTGTTTTACAGTTGAACCTAGCAGCGTAGCGGTAAAGCCTGAAGGTGCTGCTGAATTTGGCATGTATCTCCAGGGGCAGTGGTATCGCCTGCGGCTGGATCCGGCACGTATTCCCACGGATGATCCAGTCGCCACTCTTGATATCAGTCTGCTCTCCAATGAGCTGATAGATCCAATACTTGGAATAGCTGATCAACGCCGAGATGAGAGGATCGACTTTGTTGGTGGTATTCGTGGGTTGCAAGAGCTGGAGCGGCGGGTAGATAGCGGTAGTATGGCGGTCGCCTTTTCTCTCTATCCAACCTCTATGGAGGCGCTGATGGCAGTAGCCGATGTGGGTGAGGTTATGCCGCCTAAATCGACCTGGTTTGAGCCTAAATTGGCCGATGGGTTGGTAAGTCACCTGCTTTAATGGCTTGTGGTCTCTTTGTTTAGGGTGGTTTATAGCAAGTGTTGCCACTTGCAAACAGCTAATAAATGTACCTTACTATATATAACTAATAGATAACTAAGATAAAGTTGGTTGTTTTAATGGTGAGGCCACATGCCTGTAGTAGAAAAGTTTTTATATAGAATTTTTTAGGAGAGTGGCGCATGGCAAAGCGGACGATTCCAACTGAACAGATAGGATCCATCCCTCGTTCTGCGGAGATGGTAGAGGCGTATAGGAGATTTGAACAGGGAGAGCTAGATATTGAGACGCTGGATGATATGGCAAAGCAGGAGACGATCAAAGTCATCCATGCGCTAGAGGAGACCGGGTCACCAGTTATCTCTGATGGAGAGCAGCGTAAATTTGCCGGATTTGCCTCCTATTGCCTGCATGGAGCAGATAATGTTGCGGCTAATGGGGTTGAGGTGTTCTTCTCTGATGGGCATAGCCGCATACTGCCAAGCTTGACCAAGGCCCCACTGCGTTATGCGCGTACTGCAGATGAGTTCCTTGAATTCACTCTTAAACATACCAACCTTCCGGTTAAACAGGCGGTTATCTCCCCCTCTATGTTGAGTCTGCTCTATCCCACAGCTGGGTTAGAGGGTTACTCCAATGGTCAGATGGTAGAAGATGTCATCAGCCAACATGTGAATGAGGTTAGGCGTTGTCTGGATGGGGGGGCGTATAAGGTGCAGCTCGACTTTACTGAGGGGAGGCTGTCGGTAAAGCTGGATCCATCTGGTGGGCTACTCAAGAGTTTTGTGGAGCTGATCAATAGGGCGCTTGCTCAATTTGATGAGCAGGAGCGCTCTAAGTTGGGGGTTCATACCTGTCCAGGTAGTGATCTGGATTCGACCCACAGTGCAGAGGTGGACTATAAATATCTGCTGCCCACTCTGTTTGAGATCAATGTAGGTAACTTCTATATTGCCATGGCTTCCGAGAAGGAGCCACGCCCAACTCTACGGCTAATCAAACAGTTGATACAGCCACACCACCGGGTTTTTATTGGGGTCATCGATCCTATGCTAGATGAGGTTGAGCCCCCTGAACTAGTGCGGGACAGGGTGTTGGAGGCGGCCAAATTTATTCCTGTCGATCAACTTGGTACTACTGATGATTGTGGTTTCTCCCCGTTTTGTGATGACCTTACAACCTCGCGTGAGCTGGCACTTAACAAGATTAGTTCTAGAGTCCAGGGTACAAAGTTGGCTGAAGAGATACTGTTTGCTTAACTGTTCTGTTGTTAACTTACAGTTAGTTAGTAGGTGGGTTGGGATAGATAAAAGTCGTAATATAGCTACATCACTCAGGACAGAGTTGTTTGGCAATCTGGAATATAGGTTTGCTGATGACCTGCTGGCCAGGCTCTGCGTAATAAGTTTTATTTAAATAGGCATAAGATTGTGGTAATTAAATATTGTACAAATCATGAGTTTTCTGACTTACTTCATTACAAGTGGTGCTCCTGCCGTGAGGGGTAAGGCCTTGCAACTAGAGGAGAAAATCGAACAATTGGAGGAGCAATTAGAGCGTCTCGACCATGAGAACTTTAAGTTGCGCCAGAGGGTTAGAGCTTATCAGTATGATCGGGTTAAACTACATGCCATTCAACGACTGGCATCTACTGGTAGCTGGGAGCTGGACCAGGTAAGTGGTTTTTTTAAGTGTACAGATGAGTTGCTGGATATTCTTCATGTTGGGGCCAACACCATATCCTCATGGGAAGATTTCAGGCGATTTATACACCCTGCTGATAAGAGTATGGCCGATGATATTCTCCACCAGTCGGTCATGACAAAAGAGTCGTTTGAGATAGAGCATAGGCTTTTGCTTCCAACTCAGGAGGTGAAGTGGGTCAAACACTACTTTAAGTCATTTTTTGTGCCTACAGGGATGGTGGTTAGTTCTGTTGGCCAGCTTCAAGAGATTGAAGAGTCGGCAGTGGAAGATAAACGATAGTTATAATTCAACCAAGTAGATGGATTGTATGAAAGACGATAGAGATATTGCAGGGTTAGAGCGGGAGATCGATGCTCTTGAGGATGAGGTGGCTACCCTTGATCGGGAGAATTATCGTCTGCGGCAGGAGATCAAGGCGTCGCAGTACAATGGAACCAAGTTGTGTGCAATTCAGCGGCTTACCTCTGCTGGCAGTTGGGAGCTGGATCAGGTAAGCGGAGTGTTTAAATGTTCAGCTGAGTTGGCTCTGATCTTCTCGGTTGAGCCAGATTCGCTCCTCTCCTGGAGTGACTTTATAGAGTTGGTGCATCCAGATGAGCGGGACTTGGTGATCTCTGCTCTAGATCAATCAGTGGCGTCTCAAGAGCCATTTAAGATTGAGCATAGACTGTTTCTGCCGACTGCCGAGATCAAACATATAAAACACTACTGCCAGTCATTTTATACGGCCACCGGTATGGTGGTTAGCTCTATTGGCCATATGCAGGATATAACAGCCCTTAAGATGGAGATGGAGGAGCGTAAGCGGGTTGAGGGTGAGCTGCGGTTGGCGCATAAACTGGAGGCTGTGGGTCAGCTCGCATCCGGCATCGCTCACGAGATAAATACTCCGGTTCAGTACATTGGTAATAACATAGACTTTCTGAAGACAGCCTATGATGATTACTCCATTCTGTTTGCCATATATCAAGATGTCCTGGCTAATGCTTCCCTGTCAGAAGAGACTAGACAGAGTCTGGTAGACGCTGAAGATGATGCCGATATGGAGTATCTGAATGAGGAGATTCCGTCTGCT
>CBFDBF010000156.1:0-4766 GCA_965602975.1 uncultured Gammaproteobacteria bacterium
ATGAGCGCCTATATTCTGTTTCAGACCAGTCAGTTAATCCACGGTGGAGAGCGCAACTATATATTCGCCACCTACGGTCTATATATGTCTATATTTAATATATTCATCAGCCTGTTGCAGATACTAGGAATCTTTGGAGACGAGTAAAACAGACTCTACAAACCACCATCTTAAACGCTAATTATGGATAATATCTGGTTGCAGATCGCCTTGGCTGTAGTCTTCGGCATGATGATTTTTCGTCTCTATCCCGCAGCCAAACACTGGCTGCAGCATGGCCCCAAGGCGGAGCAGGGAGATTGGGGCAAGGTGATGGTTCCTCTGGTGCTGGTGGTTGGGTTTGTAGTCCTGCTGATTATGATGGTGCGTTGAAGCGCCCCCTTTGTTTATACTCCCCCTCCTCACCTCCCCCGCAAGCGGGGGAGGAATACAGAGGAGCAAGCTCTATCTATGGAGCCTCTTATCAATACAGTTTAGCCCCTCCCCCACAAGTGGGGGGACGCCTAGAGGGATGTAGGTGAATGGCGTTAGCTGGGAGTGGAAGCCTAGGCTAGGAGGGGGAGTCAAAGCAGCAACTTACCACTCATCCTAACCTTTTACACAAGCTAGAGAAGAGTTAACCAGAAGCTATCTAGCTTATAACCTCCAACCCGCCCATATAGTGTTGTAGCGCCTGCGGCACCCGAACAGTGCCATCCTCTTGCTGATAGTTCTCCATAACAGCTACCAGCGTACGTCCTACCGCCAGCCCGGAGCCATTAAGAGTATGCACTAGCTCCGGCTTGCCGCTCTCTGGATTACGCCAACGCGCCTTGAGCCGCCGCGCCTGAAAATCACCAAAGTTGGAGCAGGAGGAAATCTCTCGATATCTATCCTGAAACGGTAACCACACCTCTAGATCATAGGTCTTTATGGCGGCAAAACCGAGATCTCCAGTACAGAGTGTGACTACCCTGTATGGTAGTTCTAGCTTCTGTAGAATCACCTCGGCATGGCCGGTCAATTGCTCCAGGGCAGCGGTAGATTCAGCTGGACGTACCGCCTGCACCATCTCCACCTTTTCAAACTGATGTTGCCGTATCATCCCTTTGGTATCTTTGCCATGAGATCCGGCCTCACTACGAAAACAGGGGGTATGCGCCACCCAGCGTTGCGGCATATCACTATCATCTATGATCTCATCCCGCATCAAGTTGGTCAGCGGAACCTCGGCAGTAGGAATCAGATAGTAACCAGACTCCCCCGACAGCTTGAATAGATCCTCCTCAAACTTGGGTAGCTGCCCAGTACCACGCAGACTATCAGCATTGACCATAAAGGGGAGATAGCTCTCACGATAGCCATGCTCTTTGGTATGGGTATTGAGCATAAACTGTGCAAGTGCCCGCTGCAGTCGTGCCAGCGGCCCCTGTAGGGTGACAAAACGGGTGCCGGTTATCTTGGCTGCTGCTGCAAAGTCCATCATCCCCAGATCCGCCCCCAAATCGACGTGATCTTTAGGTGAAAAATCGAACCGGGGTAGCTCTCCCCATCTGCGCTCCTCCCGATTATCCTCTTCATCCATACCATCCGGCACATCCTTAGCCGGTATATTGGGGATACCCAGGGCGATCTCCTGTAGCTCCAATTGGATTGTGCTAAGCTCCTCCTCTGCCCTCTCCAACTTCTCACCCAATGCAGACACCTCAGCCAACAGCGGCTCGATATCTTCTCCCGCCGCCTTGGCCTTACCGATTGTCTTGGCGCTGCTGTTGCGTTCACTCTGTAGCTTCTGAGTTGCAACCTGCAGCTCTTTACGTCGCAGCTCTAACCCTGAAATTCTATCTTTATCCAAGCTAACTCCGCGCCTGGCAAGCTGCTCAGCAGTGGTATCCAGTTCATTTCTCAATAGATGTGGATCAAGCATTTTATTTGGCCTTAAATGTTAGTAGTGGCAGTCCAGCTAACTATATGTCCTGGATCGACTATTTGATTGATCTTCTCAACTACTCTCTCTACCTTATCTGGTTCATCAAAAAACTCTAGCACCAGAGGCATATCAAGAGATAGATCCAGCAGAGTGGAAGAGTGTAAATTACCCGACTGCCCAAACCCGGCAATACCACGAAATGCCGTTACTCCACGCACCTCCTCTTCATCATGCAGCAGCTGCATCAAGCTCTGTAATAGATGTTGCCCCTCGGTAAGATAGACTCGCACTACTGTTACCTCTGTACGCTTCATAGCTCTCTCCCGATAACAACTCCAATCCACACTGCCATAATACAGGCGACAACGCTAACCAATACATTCACTCCAGCCTTGAGATAGTCCGCCTGTTCCAGCAGGTTCAGGGTCTCTAGGGAGAAGGTGGAGAAGGTGTTAAATGCCCCTAACAGCCCAATTAGAACGGCCGCTCGCACCTCTGGCTCGACGCTCATCCGCTCCAAAAAGAGCACATATAGCAGTCCCATCAGCAACGACCCCAGTACGTTAACTACCAGTGTGCCATAGGGGAATCCCCGCCCCATAAACGTATGGATACCGCTCGATACCCAGAAGCGCAATAGCGCTCCGGCAGCACCGCCAATAGCAATAGCAAGGGTTTGTGACACAGCGACTCCGCTACTCATATAGTGAGGACGCTATTTTACACATACTAAAGTGGGAGTACGACTACTATGCTACTTCTTGTCACTCTCGGCATAGAGTTCTGTTATCTCATCCATCTGATTTAGCAATTTATCTGAAGCGCGCTGGATAAGAACAGTGACGGACTTATCGGACTCCTGCAGTGCCGAAAACTTAAACCAATAGAAGCTCTTGTTGGCTCTCTCCAACTTATTATTCATCTCTACACTATTTATGTCAGCAGATGAGAGCCTCTTATGCGCCTGCTCAAACTCAGTTACAACCTGACTGAATGCAGCGCTGTAATCCAAGTTATCTAACCCCCACGCCTTGAGCATATATAGGCTGGCCATACGTTGCGAGAGCATGCGCTGTCGTCCTGCTATATTGACCAATTCACCCCGCTCCTTGCCTTCATATTTCACTAGCAACAGCACAGCCTTATGACTGGTCTTGAGCAGTTTTTCCATCTTATCATGCAGATCAGCAACTCTGCCTATTTTAGGTGTGACCTCCAGCCTCTGCTTTATCAATATCCAGAGATTCTGAATCTCATTATAAACCATGGTGATCTGCTCATTTAGATTCAGGGTACGTAGCCGCAGCAGATTACGATCAAACTTCTTCATGGAGCGGTTCAGATCACCTTGTGGATCTCTAAACTCTACTTCCATACCAATCAAGGCATAATCCCGAAGCATACGCTGAGTCAACATACGCTGTTGTCCAGCGATATTGATCATCTCATTCAGGTCATCCGCAGCAGTTGCAGTCAATGGGGCGCACAACAAGAGTAGCAGCATATAATTATTGATAATTTTTTTATAATTGGTAGTGTTAACCATAAATAATATTTTTTATTGTTTTATATATATATTGTAGTAACGGTTTGTAATTTTACACTCGCAAGTTATTGTTATTAAGTTTTATTTGCTTTACGATCAAGCTCACGCAGATGTCGCAATTTCTCTCCAATTTTAATCTCCAGACCACGCTCTACCGGCCTGTAGTAGTTGCGTTCTTCTAATTCAGATGGAAAATAGCTCTCTCCAGCGGCGTAGCCTTCAGACTCATCGTGGGCATAACGGTACTCTTTACCATAATCCAACTCTTTCATTAGCTTGGTAGGTGCATTACGCAGGTGTAGCGGAACCTCATGGGTGCCAGACTCTCTGACGTCCCGCATAGCCTGGTTGAAAGCAGTATAGACAGCGTTACTCTTGGCGGCACAAGATAGGTATAGCACTGCCTGGGCAATTGCCAGCTCACCTTCGGGTGAACCTAAACGCTCTTGGGTCTCCCATGCGTCCAGCGCTATCGCCAAGGCACGCGGGTCGGCATTGCCAATATCTTCTGATGCCATACGCACCACCCGTCGGGCTATATAGAGCGGATCACAACCACCATCCAGCATTCGACATAACCAGTAGAGGGCGGCATCTGGGGCCGAGCCACGCAGGCTTTTGTGCAGAGCAGATATCTGGTCAAAAAAGAGCTCACCACCCTTATCAAAACGGCGCAAGCCACCAGAGAGCACCTCCTCTACCGCCTCTCGACTGATCGCTCCATCTACGGTTAGATCAGCTGCGATCTCCAGCAGATTAAGCGCCCGCCTGGCATCCCCATCTGCTGCCGTGGCCATAAGACAGACAAGTTCTGCATCCATAGTGAGCTCTCTCGCCCCTAAGCCACACTCGCTATCGTGCAGCGCCAAAGTTATAACCTGAGTCAGATCCTCTACAGTCAACCGCTGCAGCAGATAGGTCTTAGCTCGGGAGAGCAGGGCATTGTTCAATTCAAACGATGGGTTCTCAGTAGTAGCACCGATAAACACCACGGTACCATCCTCTACATGAGGGAGAAAGGCATCCTGTTGCGACTTGTTGAAACGGTGCACCTCATCAATAAACAGGATGGTAGGTTGACTGGTTACCGCCTTTGCCTGTTCCACAGAGGCACGAATCTCCTTCACTCCGGAGAGCACTGCGGAGAGGGTGAGAAATTGAGCCCCAGAGTGGTGTGCAATCAGCCGTGCCAAGGTGGTCTTACCGGTTCCTGGTGGCCCCCAGAAGATCATAGAGTGGAGGCGATCTGACTCGATGGCACGGCGTAGAGGCTTGCCCTCTCCTATAAGATGCTTCTGCCCCTTAAACTCA
>CBFDBF010000157.1:0-4735 GCA_965602975.1 uncultured Gammaproteobacteria bacterium
AGAAGAGAAAATAAGCTCTGATTAACTCCTCTCGCGTTTGAAATGATTAAAGATAACCGCAAGGGTATAGTTATACTTTATGTTCCGCAGTTTTCCCTTTTTTAAGAATCCAGTAACCCAAAATTCCAGAGACAAATGATCCTATCAGGATGGCCAGTTTATCGGTGTATGCAAACATGCTGTCATCACTAAACGCTAGTGAAGATATAAATAGGCTCATGGTAAAACCGATTCCGGTCAACATCGATACGCCATAAAGCTGTATCCAATTAACACCTTTGGGTAGCGCGGCTAAATTCAGCTGTATCGCAATCCAGCTAAATCCAAATACACCAACCTGCTTTCCAATTAACAGTCCAAGCATTATGCCAAGAGGCACCGGCCCTGCCATTTGACTGACTGATATGGCGGTGACATCTACGCCGGCATTGACGAAGGCAAATAATGGAAGGATAAGGAAGGCAACCCAAAAGTGGAGGTTATGCTCTATCTCTTTAAGTAGTGAAATGGGCTCTCCATCTGCATTTGTATTGTGTAATGGAATAGTAAAGGCTAGTGCTACCCCAGCCAGGGTGGCGTGTACTCCAGATTTAAGGACGCTTATCCACAATATTGTTCCGACCATAAAATAGGCCGCTTTTTTGGTGACTCCCAAGAGGTTAAACAAGATCAAAACAACCAGTGAGACCACGGCAATAGTTATAGAGAGGGTAGAGAGTTCGGTGGTATAAAACAGGGCGATAATTACTATGGCCCCCAGATCATCCATAATGGCTAGAGCCATGAGAAAGATTTTAAGAGTGATGGGAGCCCGCTTGCCTAACAGAGAGAGAATACCCAAAGCGAAGGCAATATCTGTTGCTGTAGGGATGGCCCACCCATTCAAGGCGGCCGGATTATCCTGATTAAATGCCAAATAGATCGCGGCTGGCACGACCATACCACCAATGGCAGCAATACTTGGCAGGGCCAGTTTATTCCAGGATGAGAGATGACCCTCCAACATCTCTCTTTTGACCTCAAGACCTATTAATAGAAAGAAAATGGCCATCAATCCATCGTTTACCCAGTGGTAGAGTGATTTGTCCAGATGTAGCGGGCCTATCCTGATCTCTACCGGCAAGTGTAGGAACGACGCATACAGTGGTGCCATAAATGAGTTACTTAATATAAGCGCAACAATAGTTGTAAATATAAGTAAGATGCCACCGGATGACTCCTGCTGTATAAACTTTTCAAGTATCTTCATTGTGCCCTCAATGTCTCTTATATATTTTGCGGTAGCTCAGCCATCGTGGCCTCTATCCACTCCTCTACCTGTTGATTGATCTCACTGGCAGAGAGGCCTTCACTCTGTATGGGTGGGCCGATTACCACCTGGATGGTGCCTGGATATTTCCTGATATCGCGTCGCCGCCAAAAGACTCCAGCATTGTGTGCAATTGGGATTATTGGATAGTTTGATTTCTCAGCGAGTAGTGCCCCACCGATACCATATTTTCTACGTTCACCCGGTGCGGTTCTGGTCCCTTCGGGAAAGATTATTACCCACGCACCACTCTGTAGTCGCTGTACACCCTGTTCTAAGATCTGGCGGATCGCTTTACGCCCTGCATTGCGGTCGATGGCGATAGGGTGGGTGGCTGCTAGTGCCCAACCAAACACTGGTACTCGTAATAGCTCTTGTTTTAAAATCCAAGATTGATTTGGTGGCAAGATGCCGCGCAGCGACATGGTCTCCCAAGTGGATTGATGTTTGGCCATGATGATGGCGTTTTGCTGTGGCCAGTTCTCCTCCCAGCCATGTACTACATAATCAAGTCGGCAGATATATTTTAGTAGCCAGAGATTACTCCGCCCCCAAGCGTTGCCAAACCAACCAACTGTTTGAGGCGACAGGATCCACCCGAGAAGAATAATCGGTAGAGCCAAAATTATAGTGACGATTATCAGACAGACAAAGTAGAGCAAAGAGCGAAGTAAGATCATCTGCTCTTAGCTTGATTCAGTATATGGTCGACGACACGAGCCAGGTTGTCGCAGATAGGGAAGGCTGCTGCAGTATCGAGTTGGGCAAGCGTCTGTTCACCTTTGCCGGTGCGCACCAGTATAGGGTGGGCGTGTACCACCATTGCCGCCTGTATATCGCGTAGGCTATCACCAACTACTATGGTGTCTGGTAGATTTAATTTGAATTGTTGGGCTATCTGGTGCAGCAGCCCAGGTAGCGGTTTACGACAGTCGCAGCCATCATCTGGCCCATGGGGACAGAAGAAGATACCATCTAGATGACCGCCTACCCGCTGTAACCGCTGCTCCATCTTGGTGTGGACTGCCGCCAAGGTTTCCAGATCATAATAGCCGCGTGCTACACCGGACTGGTTGGTGGCCACCACCACCCGGTAACCGGCGTGGTTTAGGCGGGCGATCGCCTCCAGACTACCAGGAATAGGGCGCCACTCCTGAGGTGACTTGATATAGGCATCGGAGTCTTCGTTGATGACTCCATCCCGATCGAGAATGACCGTTACCATAACGCAATACTACGCCTGTAGCTGGGAGACATCGGCCACCTCCAGAAAAAGACTGCTCAGCGCATTGAGTAGTGCTAACCGGTTACCCCGTATCTTGGGATCCTCATCCATAACCATTACTGCATCGAAGAACCGGTCTACCTCGGTGCGCAGTCCCGCCAGGGAGAGGAGGGTGCCGGCATAGTCAGAATTTTCTAATAGTGGCTTTACCTTGGCGGCCATGGTGTTGATCTCTTGCTCCAGTGCCCTCTCTTCATCCTGCTGGAGCAGAGCGCTATCTATCTCCGCCGGGATGGTGCAGTCAGCTTTGCGAATGATGTTACGAATTCGTTTATTGGCCGCTGCCAGCGCCTCTGCTTCCGGTAGATCGGCAAACTTTATAACCGCCTGTATACGGCGATCAAAATCAGCAATGCTACTAAATCCGACTCCTGCTACGGCGTTGAAGGTGGTAATCGGGATCCCTCGGTCGAGAGAGAGACCCTTGAGTCTCTCTAACAGAAAGCCGCGCACCTCATTCTCTACCTGTTCCGGTGCGGCTAGAGGCTTGCCCTCAACCTGAATGGCACTTGCGGTGGTAACTATCAGCTCATTTAGTGGTATATCCAGGGCGTGCTCCCGCATGATGCGGAGTGCTCCCAAAGCGGCGCGGCGCAGGGCAAACGGGTCTCTGTCACCGGTCGGTTTCTGGCCGATGGCGAAGATGCCAACCAGGCTATCCATGCGGTCGGCCAGAGAGATGGCAATCCCGGTTTTAGTTTGGGGCAGGGCATCACCGGAGAAGCGGGGCAGGTAGAACTCCTCCAATGCTGTTGCCAGCTCTGCCGACTCACCGTCACGCTCTGCCTGATAGCGCCCCATGATCCCCTGCATATCGGGGAACTCACCCACCATCGCCGTCATTAGATCACAGCGGCTTAACTACCCGGCGCGTTGCGCCATCTTCTGATCACCACCGATCTGACTGGCGATAGAGGCGGCCAGTGCAGCCACCCGCTCGGATTTATCAAACATACTGCCCAGCTTCTGCTGGAACACCACCTGCTTGAGTGGTTCGATCTGCTCCTCCAGCCGCTGTTTTGCATCCTGTTGCCAAAAGAACATGGCATCGGCCAGACGGGGGCGTACCACCCGCTCATTTCCTGCGCGGATTATCTCCGGCTGCGGACTATCGATATTGGCGATAGTGATAAAGTGGTTGATCAGCTTGCCCTCTGCATTGAATAGAGGAAAGTATTTCTGGTTCTTCTTCATGGTTAGAACCAGCGCCTCTTGCGGCACTTCGAGAAACCGCGCTTCAAAGCTGGCGGCAATTGGTAGTGGCCACTCATTGAGTGCGGTCACCTCATCCAGCAGCTCTGCATCGAGATCGGCACGACCATCCAGAGAGGCGGCGGTCTGTTCCACCTGTGCACGGATACGCTCTCGGCGCTGGGCAAAGTCGGCGATGACATACCCATCCTGCTCTAGCTTGGTGGCATACTCAGCGGGCCGGTCAATCTGGATCGTCTCTGGATGGTGAAAGCGGTGGCCATAAGTGACACTACCCGCTGCCGCATCCAGAATAGTGCAGGGCACCAGTTTGTCGCCATGCAGAAACAGTAGCCACTGCACTGGGCGGATAAATTGCGCCTCAGATTTACCCCAGCGCATCCGTTTAGGTATAGGCAGGCGGTTCAGCGCCTGGGTGGCGATCTCCGGGAGTAGCTCGGCGGCAGGTTTTCCAGCGGTCTGTAATAGAAAAGAGAGCCACTCGCCCTTGTCGGTCTTGAGGCGATCAAGCTGGTCGACTGTAGTACCACAGGAGCTGGCAAAGCCCTCTGCCGCTTTGGTAGGACGGCCATCGGCATCGAAGGCGGCCTTGGTTGCGGGGCCACGGCGCTCGATTTCACTATCCGGCTGCTGAGTGGCGCACTCACGGATCAATAGAGCGAGACGGCGCGGAGTGGCAAAACCCTCCACTGCACCATGCGTTAGCTTGGCCCGCTCCAGTCCGGCGACAAACTCTTCGGTTAGCGCCTGCGATAGCCGCTTGAGGGCAATTGGGGGCAGCTCTTCGGTGCCCAACTCAAATAGCAGATCGGCACAGTCAGCCATTGGCGCTCTCCCTCTTCTCTGGCAGCATGGGAAAACCGAGCTGCTCACGCGAGTCATAGTAGGCCTGCGCTACAGCTCTAGCCAGGGCGCGTACCCGCAGAATA
>CBFDBF010000158.1:0-4700 GCA_965602975.1 uncultured Gammaproteobacteria bacterium
GCTCATGGTTAGTGCATCATGCTTGCCAGCATGTACCTGTGGCAGCATCGGTAGCTGCGATAGCTCAAGATCTGGAGATAACAGCTTGAGCATGTTGTCTGGCTGTAACATGGTAGCTAGTTTCCAGCCATGCTGTTGCAGTATTGAGACCAGCCCATCTAGCTGGCCGGCATACTGTATATTTAGCGGATGCTCATAGCGGCTGCGGGAGTCACTGCGCATTGTAGGTAGCTGCTGCCAACCCTGCTGCCACCACTGGCTGCCCTCCATCTCTATCTGTGGTAGTGGTGGGTTGTAATGCGCCAGATCATATTGCTGCCGCTGTAGACCGATAGTAGTGGTGGCTCCAGCTAGTAGTAGTAACGCTAGCATAGATAGGCCGAGCCAGTGCCCCTCCTTTTCCGTGTGGCGATAGTAGGCTATGCCGAGGAGTGAGACCCAGATCATTCCCAAGGTGATACTGCCGAGCACATCTGTCAGCCAGTGGGCGCCGAGATAGAGGCGTGCGAGCGCCACCAGTAGAGTAAGCAGCCCAGCCCAGCCGTAGGGTAGCCAGCGCCAGTTGAGCGGCATGGCGCGGGCGATTATGACAGCGAGAAAGCCGAAGATCACAGTGGCGTGCAGGGTGTGGCCACTGGGGAAAGAGTATGTCCCTAGCCCCTCTATACCGAGTGGCGGGCGCGGGATCTGGAGGGCATATTTGAGTGCGACTGAAGCGAACAGGCCAAAACCGGCGGCTGCTAGCCAGTAGATGGCTGGTCGCCAGTGGCGCTGCCAGAGTAGAAACAGCAGTACACCGCTGATTAGAGTTAGCATCACCTCACGGTCGGCCAGACGGGAGAGGTAGAGCATCAACTGATCGCCCCACGGGGTGCGCAGACTCTGCATCATCTGTAGTACCGTGTGATCAACCCCGCCTAAGCCAGTTCCCTGTAGAGTAGCTCCAATGGTTAGACCGAATAGCAGGGTTGCTAGTAGCAGTAGGGTGGTAAGCAGTGCTAGTCCACGCGCCTCTGGGTGGTTGGGGTCGGCTAGTGCAGCGGCAGTCTCACTAAAGCTTGGATGGAGGCGTGACCAGTTGAGTGCGGCCTGTAGCCAGCTAGAGGTGTGCGGTTGCAGCAGGCGGAATAGTAGCCGTATCAATCGCAGTAGAAGCCAAGTCAGGAGTAGCAGTAGCAGGATGACAACTACCAGACGGAAGGCGACCTGGGAGGCCAGCTCGAGCGAGGTGCCAAAGACGACTCCAGGTAGCAGATAGACTGGCGCCCAAACCAGTGCCGATAGAACATTGGCGGCGATAAAGCGCCACGTTTGCATTCCCATCATCCCGGCCACTAGCGGTATTACCGCCCTTACCGGCCCAAAAAAACGGCCGATGGCGACACTCTTACCACCATACTTATGGAAGAATTCAGTTCCTCGCTCCAGGGTTGCAGGGTAGCGACTGAATGGCCAGGTAGTGGTAGCGCGCCCCTGTAGTCTGCGACCCAGCCAGAAGCTGAGGCTGTCACCTACTACCGCACCAGCAACTGCCCAGCTACAGGCTGGCCAGAACTCGATTGATCCGGCGGCTATCAGGGCGCCGATCCCGAACATTATGGCCACCCCCGGCACTATAAGGCCGATAATGGCTAGTGATTCGGCCAGAGAGACCAGAAATATGAGTGCCCCGGCCCAGAGCGGATGCAGGGCGACCCAGTCGAGTAGTTGGTAGAAGATATCAGTCACGGGGCAAGAGTTTTGGTGGGACGTGCAAAACGACCCGATCCATTTGTAGGGGGCATAATGGCGACCTCAGTAGAGAGGCGCTCTTCATTGGTGGTTCAGTCGCTAAATTTCTTCAGCATCTCATAGAGCTTATCTTTCAGTACCATCCGCCGTTTCTTTAGATCTTCGGCATAGAAGTCGGATACCGGCGCTATATTCTGTTCAATCTTTAGGATCTCGTCATCAAAGGCATCATACTCTTTGTACATTGCCTCAAATACCGGGTTGCTCTGCCGCAGGTCTCCAATGAGATCAATATGCTCAGGAAATTCATGCGGAAGGTCGTGGCGTTCACCAAACATAGTCATTGCTCCATATTTTATTTTGGGACTGGATAGAAGATCAATTTTATGCTCTGCTATCACTGTTACATTTTTACTACCTGCTGGCAATTGATTGTTATATATTCTGTCAGGAACTGCAAATTACAAACATGGTTGTATTTTAGAATTAATCTTAAAAAACACGCATAAGGAAACATAATTATGCCATTTTATACTACCGAAGCGATCCGCAATGTTGTACTGGCAGGCCAGAGTGGATGCGGCAAGACCACTTTAGTTGAATCTCTATTGCTCCAGGCGGGAGCCATCTCTAATGCTGGCAGCGTAGAAAAAGGCAATACAGTCAGTGACTTTGATCCATTGGAGAGGGATCATAAGCACTCCCTTAGCTCCTCAGTGGTCTCTATAGACCATGACAATATCCATCTAAATATGATTGACACACCGGGATTGCCAGATTTTATCGGTCAGTCGATCTCGGTATTTCCGGCAGTAGAGACCGTGGCGGTGGTGATCAACGCCTCCTCTGGGGTGGAGATGGTGAGTCGCAAGATGTTGCAGTGGGCGGCTGAGCGTAAATTGTGCCGGATGATTATCATCAACCGGATAGATGAGTCCAGTGGGGATCTACAGTCGCTGGTAGAGGCCATTAGGGATGAGTTTGGTTCAGAGTGCCTGCCGATCAATCTGCCGGCAGAGGGTGGTAGCAAGGTGGTGGACTGCTTCTTTAATCCCGATGGTGAGTCCGACTTCTCCTCAGTGGCAGATGCCCATACCCAGATCATCGATCAGGTGGTGGAGGTGGATGAGGATCTGATGGAGCTCTATCTGGAGCAGGGGGATGAGCTTAGTCCAGAACAGCTACATGATCCGTTCGAGAAGGCTCTGCGTGAGGGGCATTTGATCCCAATATGTTTTAGTTCAGCCGGGAGCGGTGCTGGTGTGGCGGAGCTGCTGGATGTGTTTGAGCATCTGCTGCCTAACCCATTGGAGGGAAATCCACGACCATTTCTATCCGGTCAGGGAGATGATGAGCAGCCATTTGTAGTTAATGCAGACCCAGATAAGCATGTGGTAGCGCACGTATTCAAGGTTACAGCAGATCCATTTGTAGGCAAGTTGGGGGTGTTTCGGATTCATCAAGGTACGATTACCAATAGTAGTCAGCTCTATATTGGAGATGGACGCAAGCCGTTTAAAGTTGGGCATCTATTCAAGCTACAGGGCAAAGATCAGATGGAGATGGATAGGGGTGTTCCCGGTGATATCTGTGCCGTTGCCAAGGTAGATGAGATCCACTTTGATGCCGTATTGCACGATTCGCATGAGGAGGATTACCTCCATCTGAAACCATTGCAGTTCCCAGTCCCGGTCTTTGGTCTTGCCATCCATGCCAAAGAGCGGGGTGATGAACAGCGCCTGAGTAACGCCCTGCATCGACTGGTAGAGGAGGATCCATGTCTGGCAGTAGAGCACAGCGTACAGTCGAATGAGACTATTCTGCGGGGTATGGGTGAGCTACATTTGCGCCTGACCCTGGAGAAGATGAAACAGCGTTTTAACGTAGAGGTAGATACTACAGCCCCCAAGATTCCCTATAAGGAGACCATTAGTGCAGCAGCCGAAGGACACCATCGTCACAAGAAACAGACCGGTGGAGCGGGTCAGTTTGGCGAGGTGTTTTTGCGGGTTGCGCCACTACCACGGGGCGATGGCTTTGAGTTTGTAGATGAGGTTAAAGGTGGAGTGATCCCAAGCTCTCTCATTTCGGCGGTAGAGAAGGGTGTCCGCCAAGCGATCGATGAGGGCGGTATCGCCGGATTTGGTATGCAGGATGTGAAGGTGACTGTGTATGATGGTAAACACCACTCGGTCGACTCCAAAGAGGTCGCCTTTATAGCCGCCGGTAAAAAGGCCTATTTGGATGCCGTAGCCAAGGCCAAGCCGATAGTGCTCGAACCGATGGTGATGCTAGATGTGGTAGTGCCGGATGAGAGCATGGGAGCGGTGACTGGTGATCTCTCCGGCAAACGTGGTCAACTTATGGGTACCGATGCCCTGGCTGGCAGTATGCTCAACATCAAGGCCAAGGTGCCGCTGAGTGAGGTTGGACAGTACGCCAATGAGCTGAACTCCATCACTGCCGGGCGCGG
The DNA here is from genome assembly GCA_965602975.1 of uncultured Gammaproteobacteria bacterium. Lineage (GTDB taxonomy): Bacteria > Pseudomonadota > Gammaproteobacteria > Chromatiales > Chromatiaceae > CBFDBF01. The sequence goes on from CBFDBF010000158.1 coordinate 4,205, forward strand.
CAGCTACACCCTGGAGCTGAGCCACTATGAACAGGTGCCACCACAGGTGCAGAGAGAGCTAGTGGATGCCTACAAACCGCACGCAGAGGATTAGTTAGCATTGGGCTTATATGTGGCGGTATCAATGTAAACACTGCGGCACCGACTCTGCTGTTGAGCCATATACCGGTTAGCAGCAGAGTCGGGAGCAGTTTACCTTCTAGTAGAACGGCAAATGGGATTGGGCTGGCGACTATGATGATGGGGATTTATCCCTGATGCAGTGCTCAGGACAATCAATCGAGTCTGAGCCATTGATCCCTTATATGCCTGACTATTATGCTTCATTTTCATCTCGTACCGACACAGATAAATTACCCACTGAATCTACCACCACGTTAAATATGATGGGCTTGCAGCATACCTGGCAATCTTCGATATACTCCTGTCCTGCCTCCTCATGATCTATGAGCACTTCAATAGACTCTCCACAGTATGGGCAATCAACGATTTTTTC
>CBFDBF010000159.1:0-4643 GCA_965602975.1 uncultured Gammaproteobacteria bacterium
GGCACTCAGTCTACCCCAACATATCAAAATTGCTATAGTCACCAAGCTAAATCTCTCTGAGGGCAATACCCACTATGCCCAAGGTGGTATATCGGCAGTACTGGGAGAGGAGGACTCATTTGAGTCACATATCGAGGACACCCTAAATGCCGGGGCGGGACTCTGCGATGAGGAGAGCGTCAGACTGGTTGTAGAGAGCGGGCCAAAAAGCATCGAGTGGCTGCTACAGCAGGGGATGGAGTTTACCAAGAATCGAACTTCAAACGATGAGTACCACCTTACTCGAGAGGGTGGGCACTCACACCGCAGGGTTATTCACACCGCTGATGCCACCGGGCAGGAGCTGGAAGAGACTCTGGAGAGCCAGGTAGAGGCGCTCTCGCACATAGATCTATTCGAAAACCATATCGCCATCGACCTGATCACCGGGCACAAGGTCGGATTGAAAGAGAACCGCTGTCTTGGAGCCTATGTGCTGGATCGCGACAGTGACCAGGTTGAGACCTTTCGGGCTCGCTTTGTCATCCTAGCGACCGGTGGTGCCAGCAAGGTCTATCTCTACACCTCTAATCCAGACGTATCCACCGGCGATGGAATCGCCATGGGGTGGCGTGCCGGCTGTCGGGTAGCAAATATGGAGTTTATCCAGTTCCACCCAACCTGCCTCTACCACCCACACGCCAAATCATTTCTGATTAGCGAGGCGCTACGAGGCGAAGGGGCCAAATTGCTGCTACCTGATGGCACTCGCTTCATGTCGGAATACGATGAGCGGGCGGAGCTTGCCCCACGCGATATAGTTGCACGTGCGATCGATCATAAAATGAAACGTCTGGGTTTAGATTGTGTATATCTGGATATCAGCCATAAACCAGAAAGTTTTATCCAAGAGCACTTTCCGATGATTCAGGCTACCTGCCTTGAGTTCGGGATAGATATCACCAAAGAGCCTATCCCAGTGGTTCCAGCTGCCCACTACACCTGTGGCGGCGTTGTGACTAATCACGACGCATGCACTGATATAGAGGGGCTATACGCCGTAGGTGAGGCTGCCTACACTGGCCTGCATGGTGCCAACCGTATGGCTAGTAACTCTCTGCTGGAGTGCCTGGTATTTGGCCAGATGGCCGCTCTGGATATCTCCAATAAACTGGATAGTGCCCCCACTCCTCCAGAGCTACCACCTTGGGATGAGAGCCGGGTAACCGATTCAGATGAGGAGGTAGTGGTATCGCATAACTGGGATGAGCTACGCCGTTTCATGTGGGACTATGTTGGTATTGTACGCAGTAACAAGCGGCTAGAGAGGGCTAAACGTAGGGTCAATCTGCTGCGTCAAGAGAGTGAGGAGTACTACGGCAATTTCCGGGTAAACAACGACCTGCTTGAGTTGCGTAATCTGGTCGATGTGGCCGATCTGAGAATCCGCTGTGCCCTGCGGCGAAGAGAGAGCCGAGGTCTGCACTACACCATAGATTTTCCTCAGACCGATGATCGTGGGCAGCGCCGTCCAACGATTCTGATCCCCAACGACTATTCGCCAGATTAGCTTGCCTGCAGTAACACCCTTAAGCGTCTAAAAACATCAGCACCAAGCGCCCCCTCTGTCAAAACAAGGTGTCGTTCCGCCCCCCCTGAGAGCCGCAGGTTGAGTATTACCAGATGTCGATGCAGATAGCTGGAGCCGTGCAGCGTAGCTGCAGTACGTTCACCACTCTGATCGATAAATGTCCAACCCGACGGTTCACTCCACTCGACAGCGGAAGTGGCGGTTTTTGCCGACAGATCGCGCCTCCAATAATAGATCAAACTGGCCACAACCGTAGCTGTCAGCAAGGTTTTTGCAATCAGATTGATAGATAACAGCGGCAGTAGTGCGATTGCCGTAGTGTGTGTAACCAGCAGCAGCAGTGCTAACGGCCAAGAGAAGCCAGAGTAAACGGTCAATTTCCCCAGATTACTCCTCAACACTCTCTGCCAGATCCCGGAGATAACGAAACAGCTTGCGCGCAGCCGCTGGTGGTGCTGACTCCGACTCATTTTTCTGCGCTGCCCGGATCAACTGACGCAAACGCTGCCGGTCGGCACTTGGGTAGACCTCCAATAACTCGCCCAACACAGCCTCTCCCTCTTGTAGCAGCCTGTCACGCCAACGCTCAAGCTGGTGAAAGCGCTGTTTCTCTGCCAGGTCACGGTTGTCTAGTCGCGCCAAAAGCTCTCGAATAGCCTCGCTATCTGCATGGCGTAACAGTTTACCCACTCGCCTGATATGGCGACGCATAGCACCACGCCCCTTAATTCTACGTGACTCATCCAAGGCATCGAGCAAAGCAGGCGTTAGCGGAAAGTCGACCAGCTGCGCCCTACCCATATTGATCAACCGCTCCCCCACCAGCTGGAGCTCCAGCATCTCACGCTTTAGCTGGCTTTTACTGACAACCTCTAACTCATCACCCATACCACTACTACTCCTAAATCTTACCTAGAGGAACCACATCTTTAGTGGTATTCATCCCATCCCGAGCAATCTGCTCTCGCATCTTTTTAACTCGCTTCTTAAAATCTGGGTGGGTGGCTAGAAAATATTTCCATTCATCTCCGCTGTCCATCTTCTCAAACATCCTGGTGGCAGAGGTAACGCTGCCATAGGTACACTGCATCACCTCCAGACCAAAGGCATCCGCATGCAGCTCTGCTGCCTGTGAGTATTTGGCACCAGCCACACTGAAGGTTGTATTGGCCACAGTGCCATAATCGCTCCCTAGAAACATTCCGATGATGCCAAATATAAGATTATTACCCAACATTCTCAGGTGGTCTCTATTCTTGAAGTGCCCCAGCTCATGACCGAGGATAAATGCCAACTCATTTTCACTCTCTACCCTATCCAGCATCCCCTGAGTAACGTAGATAGTGCCACCAGGGAGAGCAAAAGCATTAGGCGCACTCTCCTCCATTATGTGAACCTTTATCGCATAAGGCAGCGTGGTGCAGGCAGCCAGCCTATCTGTAACCTGAGAGAGATAGACACTATCATTGGGTGAGACCTTAGCCTCTACGGAGATAAACTCCATCAACCTCTTCTCCTGTTCCGGAGAGATAGAGGCTACTGCATAATCCACCATATATCCCAACAGCATATATACCACAATAGCAATAAACGCCAAGGATAGTGTCAGTTTGAGTGCTATAACAAGATGATTCTCGCTAGTGACATTTACACTCTCATCAGGGAGTTTGGCAGAGTATTGCAACTATCTAACCGCCATCATCTGTAGATGGCCGTACCATAGGCCAACACCTCGACCGCTCCAACTCCTTGCTTAGCACTCTTGGAGATAGAGCTGGTCTCGATACGGATATTGATTATCTCACTCGCATCAGCGGCATCCTCTTTCATCCGCAATATAGCTTCACGACGCGCCCGATCTACTATGGTCTCGTAGCTGGTTATGTTGCCACCAAATAGATTTATCAGTGAGGCGACAAACTTCTTAAAAAAGTCTATCGACAGAACTACACTACCATTGACCAATTTATAGTTGGATATCTCATCACTTCCAAGTGGCCTTTTGAGCATAATGGCAGGTAACTGTCGCAGCTTAACCTCCCGCTCACGAATAGATTTAAAGTGCCGCCGCTCAGCTATCGTACCGATGACATAACCCAGCACTAGCAGTATTAGAAAAAATATCAGCTGATACATCAGCGCACCTCGACAGCGGTACCATATACATAGAGCTCTGCCGCCCCAGCCGCCACCGATGAGGTAGAGAAGCGGACATTTAGGATGGCGTTAGCCCCGAGTGACTCGGCTTGAGCCACCATCCGTTCTGTTGCTTCACTACGCGATTCACTTAACAGCTCAGTGTAACCTTTAAGCTCGCCACCGAATATATTCTTCAGGCTAGCTGCTATATCACGTCCCACATGCTTGGCCCGTACCGAGGAGCCAGAGACCATGCCAAAGTGCTGTACGATCTCTCTATTTGGAAGATACTCTATATTTGTTATTAACATTACAAACCTCGACAGTTGATCAGCAACTCTTTAAGATTGATTATAGTGATGTTTAGTAAAAAACAGCAGTATAACACCAGACAATACAATTCCAGCAGTAACATAGAGTGCCCAGTTGTATGATCCTGTCATATCCACTAATGCAGCACTGTAGAGTGGAGCACTCACCTGCCCGATGCCATATGCAGCAGTGAATGCGCCCATCAGGATAACCGGATTGTGCTTAGCTATTTTGCCTCCCAGGTGCATAAATAGTGCTACGAGACCGGCAAATGTGCCTCCATATATGGCACCACTAAGGAGATTCAAATAGATATTGCTGGTCAATGTTGGAATTAGTATGCCAACAACCTGTAGCAACATGGCGCCCATAATGACATTGATGCTGCCATATCTGTGCGCTAACCGCATCAATATGATTGTAGAAGGAATTGCAGTAAAACCAACCAACATCCAAGTGTATCCACCATATCCATCCAGCCCCTCTACCGAATTTATAATGTCAGGTAAAAATGTAGCCTGTACTACAAAACCGACCCCCTCGGTAAAATAGGCCAGTGTAAGCACAATGACAAAAAGGGAGAAGATAGATAGATCAAGCTTATGGGTGACTGCATCTTGCT
>CBFDBF010000160.1:0-4640 GCA_965602975.1 uncultured Gammaproteobacteria bacterium
GGGCTCGCTGGTTTCTGATCTACACGCTGGTCTTTGGTGGCCTCGTGGTGCTGCTTATGGCCTATGGCCTGGCGGAGTCACGGGTCATGGGTTTTACCGGCCTCTCACGGCTGCTGATAACCTATATACAGCTTGTTATGGCAATCTTGCCGGTGTTTGTGCTGATAACTACGGTACGTTCCGTGGCTGGTGATCGTGAGGCTGGGGTTTTTGAGTATCTACTTTCGCTGCCTATTGCCCTAAGTGCCTGGTTCTGGGGCAAGATGATAGGGCGTTATGTGGTGGTGTTTTTACCGGTGTTGCTCGCCATGTTGGGCGCGGTCATATGGGGGCTGCTGCAAGGGTTGGAGGTGCCGTGGAGTCATCTAGGCTACTATACCTGTCTGTTAATGGCACTGGCGTGGTGTTTTCTCGGTATCGGTATGCTGATCTCTACTCTGGCGCGCTCTTCCGATGTTGCTCAAGGTGCCGCCTTTGTGGTGTGGCTCACTCTGCTTCTGTTTCTTGATCTGATTCTACTCGGCGTGTTGATTCAGGATCACATGCCGGCAGAGTCGGCGGTGGCTATCGCTCTGGCCAATCCGATGCAGGTGTTTCGTACCGCTACTATGATGCTGTTCGATCCACAGCTGGTTCTGCTAGGACCGGCAGCCTATGTCATTCTGGATACGTTTGGTCAGAGTGGTTATATCGCCTACGCCTTGATCTACCCCACACTGCTGGGAACAGCAGCTGCGACACTCGGTTATTTTCTATTCAAGCGGAGTGACCTTCCCTAGCGCATTCCCTCCTCTATCTTCGCGGCCAAGGTCTCAGGGGAGATACCATCGGCAAATTTGGCGATGAAGTTTCCATCTGGATCCATTAGGTAGACGCTTGCTGAATGGTCCATGAGATACATGTCTGGACTGGGGGCATCCTCGATCACTTTCTCATATCGTACCCCATACTGTTTTGCCATTCGGGCTATCATCTCTTTACGTCCAGTAATACCGATAAAGCGAGGGTTGAAGTAGCTGACATATTTGTTCATAACCGCAATGGTGTCACGCTCCGGGTCGATGGTGACAAAATAGGGTTGTAGCTGCTCTGCCTTCTCTCCTAGTATCTTTAGCGCCTCGGTTATTACATGCAGTGCTGTGGGGCAGATATCGGGGCAGAAGGTATAACCAAAATATATCAGCTGATAGCTGCCGTGCATCTGCTCCTCGGTGATCAGCTGGCCATGGTGGTCCTGCAGCATAAAACGGCCACCAATTACATCTTTGGTTATAGTTGTATCCTCTAAGGCGGCAAGTTGTTTAGCCTCATCCGCCTCACCCATATCGGCATTTAGGCAGCGTTTTATAACATCTGTATTGTAGCGCATGAGATCAAAGTAGAGCCTTGGTCCGGCCTCAAACCGGATGCCAAGACTATCCATGGCGCCAATGTTGATAGTGGTGTCTTTGGTCAATAGTGACAGCTGTTCCATAGGCATGCCGGCCTCAGTTAGGAGGCATACCACCTCTCCACTGGAGATCAACCGCCGTATCCGCAGCAGGTCTGCTGCCTCTGTCGGTTGGGTTGGAGAGAGGGCCACATGATCGATTATCTTCAGGGCATAGGCCTGCTCAAAATAGCGCAAGGTGTCGTGATACTGCACTCCAGGCTCACCCTTGAGTCCACGGTAGCCATACTCAAACTCACGGTCGATGCGGGTAAGCTCCTGCATCATGTTGAGCCGGTTGCGGGCATACAGGTGGGAGCGGGCGGGGTCTGCCTTTTGTAACACCTTGGCTAGGTTATTGACCATTATTATGGCGTTACGGTCGTCTAGCCAGAAGAATGGATCACGCTGACTGTCATCGTGGCGTGCGGGCAGAATTTTAAGCTCTCTGTTTGATAGCAGCTCCATGACGGTTACGCTGGCAGGCAGTGATTTTAGTGGCTCTACCAGAGACTCTTCCAGTTCTGGCCCTACCCAGATTAACAGGTCGGTCTTGGCTAGATCCCTCTGCTGGTCCGAGCTTAACTGAAAATTGTAGGGTGAAATTTCTCCCTTGATCAGAAGTTCAGGTGGGGTTGTCCCCTCCATCAGGCCGGAGACCAGGGAGTGGATCGGCTTAATGCTGACGGTAACGTGAAAATCATCAGTGGCCAGGCATGGAGCTGCCAGGGTGAGGGTCAGTAGTAGCGTGTAGAGGGCGCGAATAGTTGGTGTCGGCATCTGGTCACTCTTGTGGAAATAGTGACTGTAGTTGCTCTATGGCGAGATCAATCTGCGGCTTTAGTGCAGACTCTCCGGGACAGCTCTGCTGCTGCTGGATAAAATCCATATATGCCTCATGGGTGGCGATATCAAAGGCCTCACCCAGGGCGCGGCGTTGTGGCAGGCTGTTGAGTAGTGCCTGTTTGATCCGCTGCATCTCCTTGATGTGACCACACTGTAGTACGACCCCGTTGAGCCGTCCCAGCTCTTTGATCGCCTCGAATTGAGCATCACTGATAGCAGCTACGCTGGATGCCATCATGGCGGCAGTTATAAAAAGCAATAATTTCAGTTTGTTATAGTTCATTGTGGTTGGCATCGGTCGCTAAGATAGGGTACATTGTATAGGATATCTATTCTCTACATAAGTTTCCAAATTATATGGGTTTTGGGTGAAAAAAGTGTATCGTAGTTTGGCTATATTGGCAGCTCTGCTGCTGGCTATGGTGGCGGCGGTTGCCATCTATACGGCGTGGCCACTGCTATTTCCTGAGATAGCGGCAAGGGCACCACTGGCCTCAGAATGCGATCTCAGGGCGGGGTCGTGTAGCGTGGTTTTTCCAGATGGTGCCAGAGTTACCTTTGCTATCCAGCCTAAATCCATCCCGGTAGTAGCACCTCTAGAGTTTGAGGTGGTAGTGCAGGGGATGCAGGCCGATGGGGTTGAGATCGACTTTATCGGGGTGGATATGAATATGGGGTTTAATCGGGCTAAATTGAGCCGGTTAGAGGGGGGGCGTTTTAGCGGTGACGGGATGCTGCCGGTCTGCGTCAGGGATGTTATGGAGTGGGAGGCTAGGGTGCTAGTCGCCACTTCCAGCGGTCTTATGGAGGCCCCATTTCGTTTTATCACCGTTAAGCCGGGGATGTCCTTGCCGGGAGAGTGATAGATGTATCGACAATATCTTCTGTTACCACTGCTGCTTTTGGTATCCGCTTGTACTCAACCGCCAGAGAGTGCTGCCGCTGCGGTTACTATCAGCAGTCAATATGTGCGTGCAGTGCCTCCGGGGCAGCCTAATAGTCTGATCTATATGGGGCTACATAATGCAGCGCCGGTAGATTACTCTCTGGTTGCAGTGGAGGGGGATATCGCACAATTGGTAGAGCTACATAACCATATCAGGGAAGATGGCATGTTGAAGATGCGCCAGATTGAGCAGGTTGTCATACCGGCTGGTGGAGAGGTGCAGCTAAAGCCGGGTGGCATGCATGTGATGTTGATGGGGTTAAACCGGGAACTACAGCTGGGAGAGGAGATCGGGGTAACGCTGATCTTCAATGATGGCAGCCAGATTGAGATAAAGGCTCCGGTACAGAAGCCTAAATTAAGGATGATCGATTATGATGATTAAGGGTTACCTGAATATGCTGGTTTAATATGAAGTAGTTTTGTATTTATGGATATATGATGTTTTCAGGAAACAAATATGTTAAAAAAAATATTCCCTCCAGCAAATGAGTTAACCGTATTCGTCTTTACAGTAACGCTCCTATCTCTGTTTTTTTATATGGATGGTTGGGCTGATAAAGCGAGTATGTTTTTAGTTGATTATGTCGAAAATGTATTTAATAACATTCATCAAGCAATAAATATTATAGATATTGTTCGTTCCTATGCAGCCCTAATTTTCTCCCCTATTATATTTGTTATAGTTGTATTTGCCCCTCTGTTTTTACCATTTAATAAAAAAGATTTGCGTGGTTTGTGTGTGACGATGATTTTTATTGATGTGTTTATTATTGTCTATAGTAATGGAGGTGCGGTCAGTACAAATCCTTCTGCAATAAATCTATTTATTATGTTTTATTCTGTTATTTGGCTAATTTATACATTGGTTGTGGCTAGAATCAATGAAATAGATCGTCTTATGGATCACAGTCAAACTAAAGCTGTGCCCGCAATACTTGCTGCTACTGTTTCGGTTGTTTCAGTTTTTATTGCAATAAAAGTTTTCTCTATACACTGGGCAAAAGCGTATAGCATTGGGTCTGTTGTAACTTCACTGCTCTTTACTTTAGGTTCGGTAATTTATTTTGAGTTAAGAGATAAAAACCAAGTGATTAGTCCGCTAAAATCCAGGGATCAGACTCCTTGATTTTTGTGGATAAATAGATTTTACTCCTTAGTCAGACTCTATCTGCGAGCCTTCACAAAACATAATGTTGTATCCGCGTTTGAGATGCATATCACGAAAATGTATTAGGCGCTGTTCCGCCTCTTCGCGTAGATTAAAGTGTTCATTTTTGACTTGACCACGCATCCCCTGTATCCCGGATTCACGGATTAGAAACCAGCCACCCAGCAGATCCTGTTGCAGCTGTAGCTGATAGAACCGCAGCGGCTGGTCAGGCGATAGTTGGGTCTGCATGTATATGCGCATAATCT
>CBFDBF010000161.1:0-4602 GCA_965602975.1 uncultured Gammaproteobacteria bacterium
GCAATTTTTTGTCGTACATACGCCGCTCCTGTGCATCCCTGCACCCGCGGCATACCGTACATCCTGTACATAATTCTTTCCCCCTTTACCTCTGGGAACACTACTGTTTCGTTAGGTAACACTTGCGCCTATTTTGGTTACTAAACGAACCGTTTTTGCCCCGTTTGCCCATATAAACTGGGTACAAGAGCCAACCCCACCGGTTGACATTAGTGTGACATGGGTTCAGTTTCAGGGGCACGCTATCCGCCCTGCGCTGGATATGTGAATAATAAAATAGTTCTGGAGGAGACATAAGGAGCCGTACTTCCAGGTAATTAAACTCTACTGCAACGGGAGTAAATAAAATGAGCAATCGAGCTGCAGAGTACTGGAGAGCGAACGTGCGCCTGGTAGCGATACTACTGGTGATATGGTTCGTTGTCTCATACCTGTTTGGAATCCTGCTAGTAGATCAGATGAATGCCATCAAGGTCGGTGGTGCCGGTCTAGGCTTCTGGTTTGCCCAACAGGGATCCATCTATACCTTCCTTATTCTGATCTATGTCTATGTGAAACGCATGAACACACTGGATCGGGAATTCGACGTACACGAAGACTGAGGAGACCTGATTCATGGATCTACAAACACTTACTTATCTATTTGTTGGCGGCACCTTTGCCCTGTATATCGGCATTGCCATCTGGGCCCGGGCATCTACGACCGGGGAATTTTATGTGGCTGGCAAGGGCATTCACCCTGTTGCTAACGGGATGGCTACTGGAGCGGACTGGATGTCAGCCGCCTCCTTCATCTCTATGGCCGGCCTAATCGCTTTCACCGGTTACGGTGGTTCTGTATTCCTGATGGGCTGGACCGGTGGCTATGTGCTACTGGCCATGCTGTTAGCACCATACTTGCGTAAATTTGGTAAATTTACGGTACCTGAGTTCATCGGTGAACGCTTCTACTCCAAGACTGCTCGCATAGTTGCAGTTATCTGCCTGATTGTGGCCTCAATAACCTACGTAATCGGCCAGATGAAAGGTATCGGTGTAGCCTTCTCCCGCTTTCTTGAAGTGGAGTACGCCACCGGCCTGTTCACTGGCATGGGCATTGTGTTCATCTACTCCGTACTCGGCGGCATGAAGGGTATTACCTATACCCAGATCGCCCAGTACTGTGTATTGATCTGCGCCTATACCGTACCAGCCGTATTCATCTCCCTGGAGCTGACCGGCAATCCCGTACCGCAACTTGGTCTGATCGGCAACATGGCCGATGGTAGCGGCCTGACCCTGCTAGACAAGCTGGATCAAGTGGTAACCGACTTGGGATTCAAGGAGTATACGACGGCAAAACTGGGTAGTACCCTGAATATGTTCGCCTATACCCTGACCCTGATGATCGGTACTGCTGGTCTACCGCACGTGATCATCCGCTTCTTCACCGTACCTAAAGTGAGAGATGCTCGCGCCTCTGCTGGCTGGGCACTGGTATTCATCGCCCTACTCTACACCGTGGCTCCTGCTGTTGGCTCCATGGCAAGATTGAACCTGATGAACACCATCCAGACCGGCCCAGTAGGCGAGCCTACTGCCAATCTGGTCTATGCCGAACGTCCACAGTGGTTCAAGAACTGGGAGACGACCGGACTGTTAAAGTTCGAGGATAAGAATGGCGATGGCCGTATCCAGTACTATAACGACAAGAACGAAGAGTTCGCTGCTGCTGCAGAGTCCTATGGCTGGAAAGGCAACGAGATGACCAAGGTTGACCGCGACATCATGGTTCTGGCCAACCCGGAGATCGCCAATCTACCTAACTGGGTGATTGCACTGGTGGCCGCTGGTGGTCTTGCCGCCGCACTGTCAACGGCAGCGGGTCTGCTGCTGGCTATCGCCTCATCCATCTCTCACGATCTCTTGAAAGGCACATTTATGCCTAATATCACAGAGAAGACGGAGCTAATGGCTAGCCGTGTAGCCATGGCCGGTGCCATCGGCGCAGCTGGATATCTAGGGCTACATCCACCAGGGTTTGCCGCAGGTACGGTGGCTATAGCATTTGGTCTGGCCGCCTCCTCGATATTCCCAGCGCTGATGATGGGTATATTCTCAAAGAAGATAAACAATACCGCCGCTATCTGGGGCATGTTGTCAGGTCTTGGTATCACCCTGCTGTATGTATTCCAGCATAAGGGGATCATGTTTATACCTGGAACCTCTTTCCTAGGTGGTATGGAGCCAAACTGGTTCCTCGGGATCTCCCCGAACGCCTTTGGATCGGTAGGCGCTCTGATAAACTTTGCAGTTGCGTTTGCAGTCGCAAGCGTGACCGCAGCACCACCAGAGCACATCCAGCATCTGGTCGAGGATATCCGCGTACCTAAGGGTTCCGGTACAGCCAGCGACCACTGATGGGGTAAAGCTGTAACTTAAGAGGTCCCGCCGCTGTTGGCGGGACCTTTTTTCTTGCGGTTACTCTACTAATTGGTCTTTAGAAAGCTCTGATTAAATCCATCTATGACTATGGCAGAGCTGGCACATTGAAAATGGAATACCCAATTTTAAATTGCGCACAGTCATAGAAAACTAAAGCGCCTTCGTGCACTGCTACAACCAATGAACAGATCAGAGAATCACTAATAAAATAAGGATCCTCAACAGAGTTACCAAATAGCGGCAGAACAGCGCTATAATCAGCAACTTCCAGCCTGAAATGTAGGCTAAGGTCTTATGGAAATTGAACTAAAAGAGATACGAGATTTTCTAGTACAGTGGCATCCATTCGATGCCCTGCCCAACAAGCGGCTCAATCAGTTGACTGAGAGCCTGCAGATCCGCTATCTACGACGCGGCACCCCATTCCCCCCAACCGATGCCGATGGCGACTACCTCTACATCGTCCGTAGTGGTGCGATTGAGCTGCGAGATGCCAAAGATAAGCTGCATGGCAAACTGGCAGAGGGGGATGAGTACACCCCACCATGCCAACTGGTAGATCTGGCTCCAACCACCCGCAATATAGTGGTTGAAGATAGCCTTCTCTATCTACTCTCCTGTCATGACCTGAGGCTCTTGTGCCGCGAATCAGAGGATTTTGATACTCACTTCAAAAACTCTATGCGTGAACGTATGAAACGGGCAGTAGGAACAGGCAAAACATCTAGCAACAGCATGGCCCATTTAACTATAGCGGTCTCTGAATTGGTCAAGAGATCGCCCATAACCATGGATGCAGATTGCACCGTTCAGGAGGTGGCACAACTTATGACTGAGCAGCGCGTCTCATCGGTTATGCTTTTAGATGAAGGGCAGCTGACCGGCATGATTACCGACAGCGACCTACGCAGACGCTGTGTAGCAGAGGGACTACCAGTAGATCGAGCAGCCAAAACCATAATGACCGATAATCTGGTTACGGTACAGCACGATGATCTAGCTCTGGAAGCGATGCTGACCATGACCCGTCTGCGTGTACACCATCTGCCGGTACTCCAGGGAGCGCAGATATTTGGCATGTTGACGGCTACCGACTTTACTCGTCACAACAGTCGCAACTCAGCCTTCGTAGTCACCGATGTGCGCAAGGCAAAAAATCTGCGGCAGGTAGTCTCTGCCTGTAGCCATCTACCTGCACTCCAACTGCAACTATCCAACTCCAGCGCCACTGCACTGCATATTGGTGAGGTAGTATCACTGATTACCGATGCCGTCACCACCCGCTTGATTGAGCTGGCACAGGCTGAATTAGGGCCAGAGCCGGTACCTTTTGTCTGGGTCTGTGGCGGTTCACAGGCACGCCAGGAGCAGACTTCCCACTCCGATCAAGATAATGCCCTAATCATCTCTGATGAGATGCAACCAGAGCATGAACACTATTTCAAAAATTTAGCCGACCAAGTATGTGATGGACTCGATGCCTGTGGCTTTGTCTACTGTCCCGGTGATGCTATGGCCAGCAACCAGCAATGGCGGCAGCCGCTAAGGGTTTGGCGACGCTATTTTGGTGACTGGATTACCAAGCCAGAACCAAAATCACTAATGCTGGCTAGCATCTTCTTCGATCTGCGTCCGGTATATGGTGAGACCAAACTGTATAAACGGCTCCAGTTAGAGGTGCTAAATAAATCCCAAAAAAATGGCATATTTACCGCCTTTATGGCTGCCAACGCCCTCACCCACCGACCACCACTCGGTTTTTTCCGTACTTTTGTCCTAATCCATGGGGATGAGCATGATGACACCCTGGATATCAAACATCGGGGGATCGTCCCGATCACCGATATAGCCCGTGTTCTATCTCTATCAAAAGGGCTGCACGCCACCAATACCACCGACCGGCTACGCATAGCAGTAAAGACTGGCGCCTTGAGTGAGGATATGGGAGAGAACCTGGAGGATGCCCTGGAGTTTATCGCCAGCCTGCGTATTCGCCACCAAGCCGATCAGATTCGCCGTGGTGACCCACCAGACAACTACCTACCACCAACCGAGCTATCAGAGCTGGAGCGTAAACACCTGAAAGATGCATTTCAGGTGATCAAAGATATGCAAGATACTCTAGATAATCGCTATCAATTGGCGCGTTTTAGTTAATCATGTGGTGGCTGAAACTAT
>CBFDBF010000162.1:0-4562 GCA_965602975.1 uncultured Gammaproteobacteria bacterium
TCCACGAAGCGTGTAGTGTAAAAGCCAATCAACTCATCGCTATTGGCTAATACGCCAGGGAAGTTCTCGCCTTCAATTGAACACCTAAACCACTTCATGTTGTGCACCCGACAACAGTGGTTAGCGGTGTACTACCGAGTTAATAACCATATTATGCTCAAAATAGACGGTAAAACCGGCATATGACCAGCGGGTAATAGGTGGGGTGCCAACCGCAGGCAGGCTGCTTGTTGGGTTTCCATAGTGGCTCTTTACCTGAGCCATGCTCTGGCCGGTGGCTGGTCGATCCATATCCTTGGGAGCGGTGGTGATGGCTTCCAGCAGCAGGGTATCGGCGGTAGAGGTTGTAGTTGCGGCTATACACAGGAGTAGTGTGGCTAGCAGCCGTTTGCGTTTGATATTTATATTCATGACGGGTGAACTCCTCTGGTTCAATGTGATCAATGTACCATATAACATTCAGAGTAAAAAACTTCCAGGGGGCAATTATGCTTCTGTGCGTCACTCTACAAAAAGTGATCAACCAAGGCCTTTTTTTGCAGAATATGGTTTAATCCACGGCTATGTTTAAACCACTCGAACTATATATAGGTCTGCGTTATACCCGCGCCAAGCGGCGTAACCATTTTATCTCATTTATCTCGGTCAGCTCAATGCTGGGGATTATGCTCGGGGTGATGGCGTTGATCACTGTGTTGTCGGTGATGAACGGATTTCATAAGGAGATCAGAGAACGTATTCTGGGAATGGCCTCTCACGCTACTATCTCCGGGGTGGATGGAGGCCTGCAGGATTGGAAGTTGGCGATGGAGCTATCCAGAGAGCATCCACGGGTGACGGGAGAGGCTCCATTTGTGGAGATTCAGAGTATGCTGGTCAACGGTAGCCAAGTGGGCGGAGCGATGGTTCGCGGGGTGCTACCGGAGTTGGAGCCTAAGGTGTCGGATGTGGGCGATCATCTGCTTGAGGGTGGTCTGGAGGTGCTAAAAGAGGGGGAGTTTAATATTATTTTGGGGCGGGAGTTGGCCACGGTCTTGGGGGTTTGGGTGGGTGACAAGGTGACCGTGGTGACCCCCAGTGTCAGCATAACTCCGGCCGGAACCATGCCGCGCCTGAAGCGGTTTCTGGTGGTTGGTATCTTTGAGGTCGGAATGGGGGATTATGACCGAGGTGTGGCTCTGGTACATCTGCGGGATGCGGCTAAACTGTTGCGCTTAGGTGATGCGGTGACCGGGGTACGGCTGAAACTGGATGACCTCTATCTGGCACCTAAGGTCTCACGCCAGCTTGCTGAGAGCCTGCCTGGGCTGTTTCGGGTGAGTGACTGGACCCAGCAGCACCGCAACTTTTTTAGCGCCTTGCGGACTGAAAAGCGGATGATGGGGCTGATCCTCTTTCTGATCGTGGCAGTGGCTGCTTTCAATATAGTCTCCACTCTAGTAATGGTGGTGACCGACAAACAGAGCGATATTGCAATTTTGCGAACCCTCGGTGCTACTCCCCGTACCATCATGGGTATCTTTATCGTGCAGGGGGTGACTATAGGTCTGTTTGGAACCCTGCTGGGTATTGCTGGGGGTATTGCTCTATCGCTCAATCTGGAGACGCTCGTCAAGTGGATAGAGCAGGTGTGGCAGACAGACTTCCTCGATCCAAATATCTACTACATTAGTGATCTACCCTCCGATCTACACTGGAGTGATGTCTCTATGATTGGTATCAGTGCTTTTATAATCACCCTATTGGCGACCATCTACCCAGCTTGGCGTGCAGCCAGAGTCAAACCGGCAGAGGCGCTGCGTTATGAGTGAACAGACGGTGATACAGTGTCACAATCTGACCCGTACATTTGAGGATGGCGGGCTGCGGGTAGAGGTGCTAAAGGGTGTGGAACTTGCGGTCACTGCGGGTGAGCGTGTTGCTATTGTTGGTAGTTCTGGCTCCGGTAAGAGTACCCTGCTGCACTGTCTGGGTGGATTGGATCTGCCCGATGGTGGTCAGGTGATGGTGAATGGCAGCGATCTAGCGCAAATGGATGAGGTCGAGCGTAGCAGGTTGCGCAATCAGACCATGGGTTTTATCTACCAGTTTCACCACCTGCTGCCTGAGTTCAGTGCTCTGGAAAATGTCGCCATGCCGCTGCTACTCGGTAAGGTGGAGGTGGATGCAGCTAGAGAGCGGGCGGCTGAACTGCTGGAGCGGGTCGGGTTGGGTGGTCGTGTTGAACATAAACCGGGAGAGATGTCTGGTGGTGAGAGACAGCGTACTGCTGTGGCGCGCGCCTTGGTGAATAATCCAAGTTGTGTTTTTGCGGATGAGCCGACCGGTAATCTGGATCGTAAGACTGCGGAGCAGGTGTATACGCTGATGCTGGAGTTAAACCGTGAGGTGGGAACCAGTTTTGTTATCGTAACCCACGATCAAACCTTGGCCGAGCGGATGGATCGAGTGTTGCAGTTGGAGGATGGGGTTCTTAGCTGATGCTACTAATCTACGCTCTCATCAGGGGATCTTCTCTTATTACGTTTTCGTAGCTGGGAGATTATATGCCAGCGCCAGATACCGCGCATGAGCAGATACCCCAGTGCTGACGCTGCTACAGCACAGAGCAGACTGCCCAGTAAGAGCGGTTGCCAGATACTGCCCAAGCTGTGGCTAATCCACTCCCATGATTGATCAAACTCCAGCGGCTTAACCGGTTTGTCTAGAATCCAGGTGCCGATGCGATAGGTGGCGTAGAAAATAGGCGGTATGGTCAGGGGGTTTGAGATCCAGACCAGGGCTATCGACAGGGGCAGGTTTACTCGGGTGTATATCGCAGTCGCTGTTGCCGGGATCATCTGAAACGGTATCGGGATGAAGGCCCAGAATAGCCCTACAGCAAAGGCCCCGGAGACGGAGCGGCGATTTAGGTGCCAGAGGTTGGGATCATGCAGCAGATTACCAAACATCTGCAGATGTTTGTGGTTGCGGACGGTATCATCATCCGGTATGTAGCGTTTAAAGAGATGCTTGGGCATGGCTATACAGTATAATATAAATATGCCACAGTAAGGAGTGCGTTTACTGTCCATGGAGGGGAGATGGTAAGAGGGATTTTGCTGTTCGTTTCTGGGGTGGTCACTCTACAGTGGCAGCCTGAGCTGCCTGCTATAGCTTGGGCGCTGCTTGTTTTGCCGTTAGCCGCTACTCTGCGCTACTCCACATTGGCTCGCTATCCCCTCTGGTTTATGGTTGGATTTTGCTGGGCTATGCTCCATGCCTATTGGGCACTAAGTAGCGGTCTTCCAGTCGCTCTGGAGATGGTAGATCTAGAGGTGGATGGGGTGATTGCATCCCTGCCTGAGCAGCGTAGCCGCTATACTCGTTTTAATTTTCAGATTGATCGTGTGACTCACAATGGAGAGGATATCTCCTCCCCCGGTCTGGTGCGTCTAGGGTGGTATAACAATGCACCTGAACTAACGGTGGGTGAGAGCTGGCATCTGCGGGTGCGGCTGAAACGACCTCATGGATTTGTCAATCCTGGTGGGTTTGATTTTTCCGGCTGGCTTTTTCGTAAGGGGATTAGAGCTACCGGCTATGTCCGGAATATGGGTGATAACAGACTGCTAGATAGTGGCAGCCCTATCTTTGCTCTCCAGCGTCTGCGCCAACATGTTCGGGAGTTGGTGCAGCGAGCTGTGCCAGCCAGGTTGGATGGAGCCATGGTTAATGCTTTGGCTATCGGTGATCGCAGTGAGATAGACCGAGCCACTTGGGATATATTTGCTGCTACTGGTACCAGTCATCTGGTGGCTATCTCCGGGCTGCATATTGGCATCGTCGCCGGATTGGTCTATTTTTTACTGCTTCAAGTGTGGTGTAGGATAGAGCGGTTTACCCTATACATACCAGCACAGCAGGCCGCATCTATAGCTGCACTACTGGCCGCTGTTATCTATGCGGCCATGGCCGGTTTTGCCGTCCCCACCCAACGCGCCTTGATTATGTTGATAGTGCTGTTGGGGGGTAGGCTGTTGCGGCGCTCACAGCAGCCCACACGCAGTCTGGCTATAGCAATGTTTCTGGTGGTGCTATGGAATCCGTTGACGGTGTTATCTATAGGTTTCTGGCTCTCTTTTTCTGCGGTTGCGGTAATTTTATACGGTGTTACTGGCCGCCACTCTGAGAACGGACTGTTTTGGAAGTGGGGTCGAGTGCAGTGGCTGGTGACCATAGGCCTGGCTCCTCTATTGATCTCCGCCAGTCTTAAGGTCTCGCTGGCTGCACCTCTGGTGAACCTGTTGGCAGTTCCTCTGTTCAGTTTTATCGTTGTTCCTTTGGTGCTGCTGGGGCTGTTGCTCTCTCTGTTAGTAGAGGCGGTCGGTTTCCCGCTGCTCTCTGCTGCCGGTTGGCTGTTGCAGCATGGGGTAGGACTTCTAAGCGGTTTGGCAGAGCTAGAGTGGTTGGGCGTGGTGCGGCCATCCTTGCCGTTTTGGGTCTGGCCATCAGCACTTTGTGGGATTTTGATCCTGCTGATGCCACGTGGTTTGCCCGCTCGCTGGATCTCTCTATTGCTG
>CBFDBF010000163.1:0-4560 GCA_965602975.1 uncultured Gammaproteobacteria bacterium
TGTCGATCTCCTCACCACCACGCCCAAATATGAAGGGGTCGCCCCCCTTAAGGCGCACTACTCGTTTGCCCTCTTTTGCCAGCTTTACCAGCAGTGCATTGATCTCCTCTTGACGCATGGCGTGGTGATCTCGCTCTTTGCCGACATAGATCTGTTCAGCATCACGCCGAGTCATCTCCATCACGGCAGATGCCACTAAGCGGTCATAGACCACTACATCGGCCTGCTGCATCAGCCGTAGGGCACGAAAGGTGAGCAGATCAGGATCACCGGGGCCGCCGCCAACCAGATAGACCTCACCTGTATGGGAGGTTGGATCGGCCTCTGCCAAGGCCTGTTGCATGGCGCTATTAGCCTCGTCCAGATGGCCGGAGAATACCCGCTCTGCAACCCCGCCACGTAGTATCTGCTCCCAGAAAATGCGGCGCTCTGCGGTAGTGGCAAATTTCTCCTTTACCTGTTGCCTGAATTTTTGTACCAATTCGGCCAGGCGGCCATAGGATGCTGGTATCAGCGCCTCTAGACGGGTTCGAATCAGGCGAGCCAGCACTGGGGATGCCCCACCAGTAGATACCGCCGCTACCACCGGTGAGCGGTCGATGATGGAGGGCATGATAAAGGTACATAGCGCTGGTTGATCGACCACGTTGACCGGGATCTGCTGCATCTTGGCCAGATCTGATATATGGCGATTGAGCGAGCTGTCATCGGTGGCTGCAAACAGCAGTCTGCTGCCATCCAGATCGCCATCCTTAAAATTGCGCGGTATGTGCTCTACTTGGCCATCTCTGGCCATGGCCTGTAGTGTGGGGCAGAGCTTTGGGGCGACTATACAGACATGCGCCTGCGCCTTGAGTAGGAGTGAGGTTTTACGTGCTGCCACCTCGCCACCGCCAACGACCAGGGTGCGGCCATCTCTTATATTCATGAAAATTGGTAAAAAGTCCATAGATCGTCTGCCTTGGTGGAGTATGGGGTTTAGTTTACCCTGTTTTTGCACATTTCAAGAGTCCAATCTGTTATTGCAGGCCAGATCAAAGCCCGATCTGCTGGTCTGCCCTCATGGACAATATAACAGCATTAGGATATACTAATAAACGATATTAAATATAACATATATGGTGGAGAGAGATGGTAAAAGAGATAGACTCAACCGAGTTGGAGAGTCAGCTTACATCAGGTAGGGAGATGTATCTGCTGGATATTCGCAGTGCGACAGAGGTGGTGCGTGGGGTGCTTCCCATGTCGCAACACCTGCCGATGCATCTGCTACCTTTGCGTATGAGGGAATTTCCAGCAGATAAAGATATAGTGCTTTACTGTCATAGCGGACAGCGCTCTCACCACGCTTGCAGGCACTTGATGCAGCAGGGTTTTAATAATGTAATCAACCTGCGCGGAGGGATTTTAGACTGGTCCCGTAGCGGCTTTGAGGTTATTGCTGCTGCATAGACATGGATTTAATTTGAGCTTCCATATAAGATATGGGCTTATTCTCATAACTACTGTCTTGGCATCTGCTGGGACTGAATAACAAACGCTCATAACTACTTAGGAGATTTGATATGGCTGATTTTGATCAAGAACTTGATGCGAGTGGTCTTAACTGCCCACTACCTATTTTGCGGGCAAAGAAGAGTCTTGGCGGGATGGATGCAGGTCAGGTATTACGGATTATCGCTACTGACCCAGGTTCAGTAAAGGATTTTGAGGCCTTTTCTAAGCAGACAGGCAATGAGTTGACAGAGTCCAAGGAAGAGGGCGGAAAATTCTACTTTCTTATTAAAAAAGTTTAGCACCTTGTCTGGAGACTAAGTATGGAACAGAAGAAGCTGGCTATTATTGCAACCAAGGGCTCTCTTGACTGGGCCTATCCCCCTTTTATTCTAGGCTCTACTGCAGCGGCTCTTGGTTATGAGGTGGAGATATTCTTTACCTTCTACGGACTCCAACTGCTGCGTAAGAACCTAAGTCTGGAGGTGACCCCGCTGGGTAATCCCGGTATGCCAATGCCTATGGGGATGGATAAATGGTTCCCTGTTGTAGGTACTACTCTGCCTGGAATGCAGGCTGTCATGACTGCCATGATGAAGAAGAAGATGGCAGATAAGGGCGTGGCCAGTATTGATGAGCTACGTGAATTGAGCCAAGAGGCTGAGGTGAGGTTTATTGCCTGTCAGATGACTGTTGATCTGTTTGATATGGATCCTGCCGATTTTATCGAAGATGTCGAGTATGCTGGTGCTGCCCGTTTCTTCGAGTTTGCTGGTGAGAGTGACGTCTGCCTGTATATATAAAATTGTAGAAGTCACAGAGACCGGTTTGGTGGATTTATCTACCAAACCGGTTTTTTTGTGCTAAATCATTGCTGTCCCTCTAACTACAACCCGTCATGCCAGGCTGGTGCCACCGGTATTCAGAGGACGGAAGAAATCTAGTTTTCACGCAGGAGCATGGGGGGAGAGGTTGTTCTATACATCTGTTGGTCAGGCTTTAGTCCGACAATTGTGCCACCGGCCTATCGTTACGGTGTTGGAGCATAATTCTAATATATGGTAGAGCCATAGATAGCCCTAGAATTAGCATGGCCAACTGCAGCCGATCTTTGGCCAACCAGATCGCCAGAGAGAAGGCGATGATGGTGGATATGGTGCAATCAATAGCGGTGGCAATCATCCGCTGTCTACGCAGCTCTGGATTATCGCTGTGCATAAAGAAAACCACAGCCAGCGGTATCGCATAGTGGAGCGGTATATAGAAGACCGCAATAATAATCCAGACAATAGCACTATCCACGCTAAGCCTCTTCTGATCCTAAAATGTCTTGCTTAGTCCAGCTCCAAGGATATGAACATTGGCCTCATAGTCGCCGTTATAGAGCGGGGAGCCGTTTGCCTCTCCTGCAATGGTGAAGCCAGTGGACGCATGTGTGCGATCCTTAAACTTGACATACATGTAGCCCAGATCAAGATTCCAGCCATCTCCTAGATCATGCCCTAGGCCGATGCTGAACAGGTGGCGATCCGCATCCGGGATGCGGGGGCTGTAGAACTCATCCGGTTGACCTGTCTTGTCCAGGGTATAACCGAAGCGCAGTTGGGTCTTGGGGGTGGCTTGGTAGGTGGCACCGAGACGGTAGGCGTTGGCGCTCTTCCAGTGGTTGTTGCTCGTTACAGGCAGTCCAGAGGTGTTGTTTATGGTTAGGAGATCAAACGATTTCCAACCGGTTCTGGTGACATCAAACTCAACTGCCAGCACATCGGTTGGCTTGAAGCGTATACCGGCCTGGAGGCGTGACGGAATCGGGAGTTTCGTTGTTGCATCATAGGTTCCAGCAGCAGGGTGGGGAGCCATGTATTCGGTCTCTCCATCTATATCTACCTCTACCGCAGAGTGATAATTGAGCCCAAAGCTCCAAGCGCCTCTGCTGGCCAAAAGTCCGGCATTCCAGCCCCAGCCAGCGCCATCGCCAGAATTTTTTACAATAGTCGCATCAAAGACGACCGATTTTACCCAGTAGTAGTCTGCGCCAACAGACAGACTAAGGTTGTCATTCAGCTTAAAGGCTACCGTTGGGCTGATGTCGATGATCTCCAGCTCGCTTGTAGTGGGGTGAATAAACCCTGCTGCAGGAAATACGCCGGGAGCATCGTCATTCCAATCGGTAGATAGGCCAAATGGGGCGGTGACGCTAAATCCAGTGGAGAGATACTCATTTATCGTAGCTGATATCTGCAGCTGCGGGATTGCCACCAGGTCAGACCCCTCCCCAGAGTGGCTGCCAGTAGCGGTAGTGACCTGCATGTCTGGAGCCAGCAGCAGGGTGCCAACAGAGATGCTCGTCCCCTCATGGAAGGCCATGGCCGCTGGATTGTAGGGGATCGCCCCCAGCTCTTCCGGGTTTGCTACCAAGGCGTTGGATGTTCCTAGTCCGGTTATGGATACCTCTGGAACAGCGAAGCCAGATGCTGCCGTCTGTGATGCAACTCCTGCCAAGATAATGCCACAGGTCGAGGCCGCTACCAGGATAAAGTGTCTACTATTTGCGCTCATATTTAATGCTCCCCCAGAGTATTTAGATTCCCCACATCATAGTAGAGGGTATGCTATAACGGAGATTGTTACAATTAGAGATGTTTATGGATAGGGGGAATAATACGGTATTTTTATGACCACATATGTTATAAGTATTATTTATTAAGCGCCTAATGCTTACGGGGAGACTATTATGGCCGATCGCAGACTGCAGGTATTTCATACCGTTGCTCGCCTGCTCAGTTTTACTAAGGCAGCAGAAACGCTGCATATGACTCAACCGGCAGTAACCTTTCAGGTACGGCAGTTGGAAGAGTATTTTGATACTCGCCTGTTTGACCGTACCCACAACCGGATCAGTCTGACGGATGCTGGTTCCCTGGTTTACCGCTATGCGATCAGTATTTTCGAGCTGTATGATGAGATGGAGAGCTCGGTGCAGGAGATGACTGGGGAGATCGGTGGTGCCCTGACTATCGGCGCTAGCACCACGATTGCTGAGTATATGCTGCCTGCTCTGCTGGG
>CBFDBF010000164.1:0-4519 GCA_965602975.1 uncultured Gammaproteobacteria bacterium
CAGCCGCTCTTGGCGGCTGCACTGAGCCGCCATGGCCGCCTCTATCTGCTCTGCTGTGACCCCATCCCGGAGCGCGGCACGTTCTAACTGCTGCTGTTCGCTGCTGTCTACCACCACTATTCGGTCTAAATTATAGTCATGCTCTGACTCTAGCAGCAGAGGTATGGACAGTATGACGTATGGGGCGTTAAGGGCATCTAACTGCTGTTGCATCCGCTCCCGGATGCGGGGATGCAATATCGCTTCAAGAGCTTGGCGCGCCTCTGGGTCGCTGAAAATCAGCTCTCTTAGCTGTGGTCGGTCGAGTTGTCCGGTAGCATCCAGTATCTCGTCTCCAAAGCGGGTCGCTATCTCCGCAAGTGCGGGTGCGTTGGGGGCGACCACCTCTCGCGCAGTCTGGTCGGCATCTATGATCGGTGCACCAAGTGCGGCAAATAGCTCGGTTACGCTGCTCTTGCCACTGCCAATGCCACCGGTCAGGCCAATTTTGAAAATCAAGGGGTCAGACTCCTTGATTTTTTGTATTTGTTGACAAGTATCAGGTTTTTGAATAATTTTGGTCATAGAAATACCATGTGATATACCTGTCATGCAAAATCAAGGAGTCTGACCCCTTGATTTTTAGGCCAGCCCCGCCCACTGTAGATAGGCGTGGTTAATCTGCTCTCCCCAGAGCATGCTGATCCATCCAGCGGTGGCAAGGTAGGGGCCGAATGGGATCGGCAGGGTACGGTCACGGCCACGTAGTAGCACCATAGCTATACCGGTAATCGCCCCCACCAGCGATGAGAGCATTATTATCTGGAACAGAAACTGCCACCCTTGCCAGGCACCGAATAGTGCCAGTAGCTTGAAGTCGCCATACCCCATCCCCTCCTTGCCGGTGGCCCACTTGAATAGCTTGAAGATAGACCAGAGGGAGAGATAACCAGCAGCGGCCCCGATTATAGCCGATTCCATATCGGCGAAGATGGTGAATAGACTTAGCAGCAGCCCGGCCCAGATGGTCGGCAGCACTATATTGTCTGGTAGCAGTTGGTGGTCAAAGTCTATCAGGCTGAGTGCGATTAGAACCCAGGTCAGCACCAGTGCCGCAACCCCTTGCCAGGTGGGGCCAAAGTGCCACGCCACGATAACCGATAAAATAGCGGTAAATAGCTCCACTAGTGGGTAGCGCATGGAGATGCTGTTTTTGCACTCAGAGCAGCGTCCACGCAGGAACAGGTAGCTGAGAACCGGGATATTCTCCAGCAGGGTGATCTGGTGGTTACAATGGGGGCAGCGGGAGCGGGGGTGGGCGAGGTTAAAGGGTGTCGCCGGCTCCTCTGTCGCAGGAATTTCCAGCAACTCCCTGCACTGCCCCTGCCAGTCGCGCTCCAGCATAATCGGCAGGCGGTGGACTACTACATTGAGAAAGCTGCCTACAGCCAATCCCAGCAGCGCAGCTGTTGGAAGGAGTATTATCGGGCACTGCTGTAGCCCGTCAATGATATACATGGTTTGTCACTTTATATTGAACGCTTTAATATTTCGGATACCCACTGATTCAGGCTTTTATTTTCAGCAGTTGCCTGTGCTGATATTGCGCCATGCAGTTTCGGGGGTATTCTGAGATTGAATTTGCCTGAAAATAGCTTGGTTGGAGGTATACCTTTCTCTTCGCATACGTCTAGGAATACCTGTAAAGATCTTCTGAACTCTTTACGAAGATCATTCGGGTTTTTGCCGTAGAAATCTGCGCTTCCATTTAGCCCAAGAATCTCACCACGAAATTGATCTATCTCAGGATCATATTCAATTTTCGCCTTGTAACCATTGATTTCCATCATATTCATGGCTTTATCTCATGTAACTTTAACCATTTGCGAATACTGGCGACTGCACCTTTGTCTGTATTTGGGGATGGGTGCGGTCTATGAAATACTCGGACTTCATCAAAAATCACAACGGCAACCCGTGAGCCAGCACGTTCCGAGACATCTGCATCTAACGCTCTGAACAGAGATTCTATCTCTGACCACGGGATGTTCCCGCTAGTTGGTCGTTGGTAGATCTGTTCTATTGTTCTTTGATGCTTACGCCTCATCTTTAATAGTACTATATTTTAGTACTATTGCAAGATGTATGAGATATCAAGAAGTGGTTCTGCAAGCATGTTTAAAACGCCTCCGCCATATGGAAGATAGGCAGGTACATGGCCACAACCAGACCACCCACCAGGGTGCCGAGCACTACCATAATAAGCGGCTCCAGCAGGCTGCTGAGCGCATCCACCATGTTGTCCACCTCCTCCTCATAGAAGTCGGCTACCTTGGTCAACATATCATCCAGAGAGCCAGACTCCTCACCGATGGCGACCATCTGAACCACCATATGGGGGAAGAGGTTCTGCTGCTTCATGGTCAGCTGTAGCGTCTGCCCGGTTGCTACATCCTCCCGCATCCGCATTACGGCATTGGATATTACCGGTGGCTCCGGCCACTGACTCCAGGGCCTCCACCAGCGGTACACCGGCGGCAAACATGGTGGCGGTGGTGCGGGAAAAGCGTGCTATTGATGCCTTGTTGACAATAACACCGATTATTGGGGTCTTGAGCAGAGCCTTGTCGACCACCTCTCTAAATTTACGGGAGCGTTTAAAGAAATACCCTATGATATATACGGTGGCAACGAATCCCAGCAGTAGCAGAAACCACCAAACCTGCATAAAGCGCGACATCGCTACAACCATCTTGGTAAATGCCGGCAGCTCTGAGCCAAAGCCCTCAAACAGACTCTCAAATTGCGGTATTACAAACAGCATGATCAGGGTGACCACCAGCACTGCCACCACTATAACTGCTGCGGGGTAGAACAGAGCTTTTTTGATCTTCCCTTTGATCGATTCGGTCTTCTCCTTATAGGTAGCAATCTTGTCCAGCAGATCCTCCAGCACACCGGCCGCCTCACCCGCCTTTACCAGATTGCAGAAGAGGTCATCGAACTGTATAGGGTGTTTGCCCAGTGCGGTAGCCAGGGCGGTACCACCCTCTATGTCGGCCTTGATGGAGAGCAGCATATCCTGCATGGCAGGATTCTCATTTCCACGCCCAACTATATCAAAGGCCTGTACCAGCGGTACTCCGGCACTCATCATGGTGGCTAGCTGGCGGGCAAAGACGGCGATATCGCTGGTTGTTATCTTCTTTTTTGTATTGCTGAACAGGGATGTGGCCTTCTTCTTCACCTTCAGTGGATTGACCCCCTGGCGCCGCAGGTCGGCTCGTACCATATTCAGGTTGGCTGCACGGGTCTCACCTTTCAGCCGTTTACCCTGTTTATCAGTGCCCTCCCAGGCGTAGACTGCCGCCTTGGGCACTGCTTTTTTAGGAGCCTGTTTTTTACGTACAGATTTTTTCTGGACTGCTGTTGCCATGATAGTTAATCCTTGGTTACCCGGTTGATCTCTTCAAGGCTGGTTATGCCCTCTTTCACTTTTGCCAGACCGGAGGCGCGCAGGTTCTGCACCCCCTCTTTATTGGCCTGCTCATCCAGCTCTATGGAGCTGCCACCAGCCATAATCATACGCCCCATCTCGTCTGAGATAGGCATTACCTGAAATATACCAACTCTCCCCTTGTAGCCGTCAGTGCAGCGGTCACATCCTGAGGCTTTATATATGTTTATTTTATCCAGATCTCTCTCCTTAAAGCCCTCATCCAGCAGTGCTTCCATAGGTACGTCATCTTTTTTCTTACAGTGCTCACACAGGCGGCGAGCCAGCCGCTGCGCGATGATCAGTAGTACTGAAGAGGCGATGCTGTACGACGGTATCCCCATGTTTGCCAGACGGGTCAAGGTCTGGGGGGCGTCGTTGGTGTGCAGGGTAGAGAGTACCAGATGGCCGGTCTGAGCCGCCTTGACGCCAATCTCGGCAGTCTCCAGATCGCGGATCTCACCCACCATCACTATATCTGGATCCTGCCGCAGAAAGGCGCGCAGAGCCACGGCAAAGGTGAGTCCGGTCATGGTGTTGGTGTTGACCTGGTTGATCCCGGTCACCTGGATCTCCACCGGATCCTCTACCGTAGATATATTGGTGTTGATATCATTCAGCAGATTGAGGGCAGTGTAGAGGGTCACCGTCTTACCACTACCGGTGGGGCCGGTCACCAAAATCATGCCGTAGGGCTTCTTTATAGCCTGCTCAAAGATTATGCGCTGCTGCTCATCAAATCCCAGTGCATCGATGCCAAGCTGAGCCGAGGCGGGGTCAAGGATGCGCAGTACAATCTTCTCACCATACAGGGTGGGGCAGGTGTTTACCCGGAAGTCGATAGAGCGGTTGCGGGAGAGCACCATCTTGATCCGCCCATCCTGGGGGATGCGCCGCTCGGCGATATTCATCCGGGACATAACTTTGAGCCTGGCGGTCAGGCGGGAGGCGATATTGATCGGGGGAGAGGCGACTTCATGTAGCATGCCGTCCTGGCGGTAGCGGATACGGAAGCTCTTCTCATACGGCTCAAAATGGACATCC
>CBFDBF010000165.1:0-4486 GCA_965602975.1 uncultured Gammaproteobacteria bacterium
GTGAGACCTTGCTGGCGGCGGTAGAGCAGATCAAGCTGGAGCTGAAGGGGAGGTTGGAGCAGCTCCGGAACAGCGACAAACTGGTAGAGGCGCAGCGGCTGGAGCAGCGTACCAGGTTTGATATAGAGATGATCATGGAGCTGGGTTACTGCTCCGGGATCGAAAACTACTCCCGCTATCTATCTGGTCGTCAAGTAGGTGAGGCACCGCCGACCATGCTCGATTATCTGCCAGACAACGCCCTACTGGTGGTGGATGAGAGCCATGTAACTATCCCGCAACTGGGCGGGATGTATAAGGGTGACCGTTCGCGCAAAGCGACGCTGGTAGATTATGGCTTTAGGCTCCCCTCGGCTCTGGATAACCGCCCCTTGCGGTTTGATGAGTTTGAGGCCAGGGCGACCCAGCTTATATATGTCTCGGCTACTCCTAGAGAGTATGAGTTGAACCGCTCGGGTGCGGTGATCGAGCAGGTAGTACGCCCCACCGGACTAGTTGATCCTGAGGTAGATATCAGGTCGGCAGATAGTCAGGTGGATGACCTATTGTCAGAGATCAACCTGTGTGTAGGTCAGGGCGATAGGATACTGGTCACCACTCTGACCAAGCGTATGGCGGAGGATCTTACCGACTATCTGCATGATAACGGATTACGGGTGCGCTATCTCCACTCCGATATCGAGACGGTAGAGCGGGTAGAGATCATTCGTGACCTGCGTCTGGGTGAGTTTGATGTGTTGGTGGGGATAAACCTGTTGCGGGAGGGGCTGGATATGCCAGAGGTGGCACTGGTTGCCATCCTGGATGCAGATAAGGAGGGGTTTCTTCGCTCTGAGGGGGCGTTGATTCAGACCATGGGCAGGGCGGCACGTAATATCAATGGCCGAGTGATACTATACGCCAACCGAGTAACCGGCTCCATGCAGCGGGCTATTGATGAGACCGAACGGCGGCGCAACAGACAGATAGAATATAACGAAAAGCACAATATAACACCGCAATCGATCCGCAAGACGGTAGCTGACATTATGGAGGGAGCACGTCCTGGAGCACCACTACCGGCTAGAGAGTATGCCAAAGTGGTCGAGGCTCAGGCAGAGTACAGCGCCCTTTCGCCGAGTCAGATGGCAAAGAGGATAGAGCAGTTGGAGCGGCAGATGTATCAGCACGCCAAGGATCTGGAGTTTGAAGAGGCGGCGCAGGTACGGGACAGGATCAAGGCACTACAAGATATGGGAGTGTTGGCGTGATCTACGTTCTCCTTTGTATCTACTCCGTGCGTAGTGCCTCGATTGGATCCAGGTTGGCTGCCTGATACGCTGGGGCAACGCCTGCCACCAGACCGATAGCAGCAGCTATAGACTCTGCCAGCAGGATATAACTCCACGGTGTGTGAGTGGGCAGGGCAGGGATAGCTACGCCTAATAGCCAGGCGCCACCGGCTCCCAGGATCAGTCCGGCCACTCCACCAATACCGGCCAGCACCACGGCCTCACCGATGAACAGAGCCAGGACCTCCCTGCGGCTGGCCCCGATAGCACGCAACAGGCCGATCTCAGGCGTCCTCTCGGTTACGGCAATAGTCATGATGGTGAGAATGCCAACACCGCCCACTAGAAGTGATATCCCCCCCAGGGCAGCAACTGCAAGAGTTAGTATGTTCAGAATGGATCCCAGGGTATCAAGCATCTGATCCTGAGTGATGATGGTGAAGTCTTCGCTGCCGTGGCGGCTCATGAGTAGTTTACGGATACTCTCTGCCACAGCCGCACTGTCGCTCTCTTGGGCGTATAGAATATCCACCTCCATGACACCCTCACGGTTGAACATGGACATCGCCTTTTGTACCGGGATATAGACGGTATCATCCAGGTCAAATCCAAGCATCTGTCCCTTGGACTCCATGATGCCGATCACACGGTAGCTCTCATTGCCGATACGGACGCGTGCTCCCAGCGGACTCTCATGCTTGAACATCTCAGCGCTAACCTTGCTGCCAAGTACTACGAAGGCGCGTGCATGGCGGGCATCATCTGCAGGTAGAAAACGTCCAACTGCCGCTCTCATTTGCCACACTCTAGGTATCTCTGGGCCCACTCCAAGAACCATGGTGCGGCGGCTAAGTCGCCCCGCCTCAATCCTGGCATTGCCCTGGATAACCGGCACTACGGCGAGGATCTTGGGTAGCCTCTCAAGAGCCTCACTATCCTCCATGCTTAGGGGACGGACATTGCTGATCATGGCGCCTGACATGCCCATCGTACTGGTCTTGCCGGGGGTTACGGCTACGAGATTGGTGCCGAACTGGGTAAACTCAGCCAGTACGAAGCGGTGGATACCCTCTCCGATAGAGGTTAACAAAACTACTGAGGCGATGCCTACAGCGATACCTAGAGCAGTGAGAAAGCTGCGCAGACGGTGCGCTACAACTGAACCGAGAGAGAGCCGGATAAAGTCGCGGGTTAACATCTCTATCTGCCTGCCAGAGCCAGCACCGGATCCATGGCGGCGGCCCGCCGTGCTGGTAGAACCCCAAACAGCAGCCCGGTGGTTATTGCGATGCCGATGGCTGCGACAAATGACCATAGCGGGATATGGAGGGGGAAGTCCGGAAACATCTGTTCCAGCCCCCAGACACCAGCAAAGGCTACAGCTATACCGATTAGGGCGCCACAGAGTGACAGTAGGGCCGCCTCTACTATGAATAGTCGCTCTATCTGTTGCGCTGGACTGCCTAGAGCCTTCAGCAGGCCGATCTCGGCGGTGCGTTGCGAGACCGATACCAGCATCACATTCATGATCAGGATGCCCGCCACCCCTAGGCTAATGGCTGCAATCCCGGTGACGGTGAGGGTGAGGGCTTGAAAGATCTCGTCGAAGGTGGTGAGCATCGCATCCTGGGTGATCACGGTGATGTCGTCCTCCCCATCGTGCCGCTTTCGTATGGTGTTGAGAATCGCCTGCTTGGCCTGTTGGATTGATTGACGACCATTGGCCTGCACCATTATGCGGAATAGGGAGGTGGTATTAAACAGGGATGCAGCGGTGGCTACTGGGATGATGGCGATATCGCCCAGGTTGGTGCCGAGTGACTCCCCCTGCTCCTGGAGAATACCGATTACCCGGAACCGTCGGTCGGATATCCGTATCCACTTGCCTATTGCCCGCTTGCTGGTAAATAGCTCCTGCTTCAGCTTGCTCCCCAGCACCACCACCGCGGAACCCCTGGTAGGATCTCCAGGCGGGATAAAGCTGCCGTGCCGCATCTCTAGTTGCCGTACTGGAAGTAGTTCATGGGTCGATCCGAGAATAGTCACCTCTCGCTCCCGTTCCAGATATGAGACCGGTGCTGAGCCGATGGTGAGCGGGGCGACCTGGCGGATAGAGCGGCTACGGGTGAGCGCCATGGCGTCATTCACGGTTAGATCACGTGGCGTCTCCCCCATTAGTGGTGGGGCGCCACCGGTGGTCTCTGAGCGTCCCGGCAGCACGATCAGGATATGGGTTCCAAGCTGGGAGAACTCATTGGTAATATAGCGCCGTGCACCCTCTCCCAGGGCGGTGAGAACCATAACCGATCCAACCCCGATAGCCATTGCCAGTAGCATCAGCCAGGTGCGTTTGGGGGTGCCGAGCATGGAGCGGATACCAAACTGTAAGATGTCTGTTGCCCGCACTGTTACCCTCTCCGCTGTCTGAACTCGGTGCTGTTGGCAATGGCATCATCCACCATATTGATTCGCTGTTTGGCGCGCTCCCCAACCTCCTGATCGTGGGTCACAACCAGCAGGATAATCCCTTGACGGTTGAGTGCTTCTAAGGTTTCAATCACATCCTCGCTGGAGTGTCTGTCCAGATTTCCGGTAGGCTCATCTGCCAGGAGCATGGTCGGCTGCATTATGGTTGCCCTGGCGATAGCTACCCGCTGGCGCTGCCCCCCGGAGAGCTGGTCGGGGCGGTGGTGGGCGCGATCAAGTAGCCCCAGTGGCTTCAGGGCCATATGCACTAGATGTTTTCGCTCCTCCGGCTCCACTCCAGCCAGGGTTAGGGGTAGCTCTACATTCTCCGCTGCGGTGAGTCGTGCCACCAGGTGAAATGATTGAAAGACAAAGCCGATCTTGCGCCGCCGCAGATCGGCCCGCTGCTCTTCAGTTAGATCTGAAGTGTCTACTCCGTCCAGCCAGTAGCTACCACTGTTGGGTCGGTCCAGCAGGCCGAGGATGTTGAGCAGAGTCGATTTGCCAGAGCCGGAGGGACCCATGATGGCAATGTAATCACCACTATTGAGTTCAAGATCTACCTCTCTTAGGGCGTGTACCCTCTCTTCACCCACCAGAAATTCGCGGGTTATGCCCTCCATACGTATCATGGCTGCTGTACTGGTTCAGGTGTGGCGACAGCAGCATCCTCTACCCCGTCACGGCCCACGGAGGTGACCACCAGATCACCCTCTTGCAGTCCGGAGGAGACCTCTGTCCAGTCCCAG
>CBFDBF010000166.1:0-4472 GCA_965602975.1 uncultured Gammaproteobacteria bacterium
CCACGCCTGATGGATCTGGAGTTCTACCACGAACAGATCACCTCTGGGGTTCAGGCGGCAACCGGGCGCACCCTAACCATCAATGGTGGACTACAAGCAGACATCTCTCTCCAACCAAGTTTTAGTCTAAATGATATCAAGCTGGCTAATATGGAGGGTGGCTCCAAGCCGGATATGGCCAACATAGAGCAGCTAAAAGTAAAACTAAAACTGCTGCCACTGCTGTATGGAGAGATACATATTAAACGAATCTTCGCCACCGGAGTCACGCTACTGCTAGAGACCGATGCCAAAGGCAGAAACAGCTGGGACTTCACACCTCCAGATGCCACCGATGAAGAGGCCGAGAGTGAACCAGCTGCGATCCCTGCTATAGACCGACTGGAACTGCACAACCTGTCACTTATACAACACGATGCCAAGAGTGGCCAAACCAGTAAAATCAGACTAAAACAGCTAAAAATTAGGGATATAGGCCTACTCACCCCGATGCAATTGATGCTAGATGGAGAGCTGGAGCAGCAACCCATCCATCTGACCGCCAGAGCCACCCTATCTGAGAAGTCTGACAGCCTGCAGGTGACACAACTTAAGGCAACACTAGGAGAGAGCGATCTAAGTGGCGATCTAACGCTAGAGTGGGATGGAGAGCTACCCTACATAAAGGCTAATCTACACTCTGAAAAGATCTCCCTTGCTCCAGAAGAGGTTGCTGGACAGCCTGAACCTGAGGCCAAACCTCAAACCGAACCGGAAGAACAACAGAGCAAAATAGTTAACACAGAGGCCCCTGTCCAGACAGAAGCCGACAGCAAACCAACAATCGAACCATCGGGGAAGATATTCAGCTCTGAACCACTCTCACTGGGCACACTCGCCAAGCTAAATGGGGCAATCGACTACCAGATAAAAAATATCGGCGGCATCACACCAGCTATAACTGACATCAGCACCAAGATAAAACTCAAACAGGGCAATATAACTGCTCCGCTGAAGTTTCAGATAGCAGGCTCCAGCATCAACACCAACCTGAATATCGACCTACGCACAGCAACACCCAAGATTGCGCTCCATGTTACAGCAAAGAGTCTGAGTCTAGGCAAGCTAATGCAAGCCTCATCCGGCGAGTCGATATTCAGCGGTAACTGTGACCTCAAGGCAAAACTACATGGACGCGGCAGATCGGTGGCAGCTATTATGGCGAGCCTCAATGGAGAGAGCAGTCTACTAGTTGGGCCAGGTGAGCTGAAGGCATCCATGGATAGTGTCACTGGAGGACTACAGCATCTATTGGGGGCACTAATAATGCCCGACTCCAGCAGCAGCCAGATAAACTGTATGGCAAGCAAGATGGAGTTTAAGAGCGGCATCGCCACCAGCCACGCCTTCCTGCTGGACAGCAAACACTCTACCCTACTGGGTGCAGGCAGTATCAACCTTAAAAGTGAACAGCTAGATCTTATGTTCACCCCAAAACCCAAGAGTGTCACCCTGAATGTGGCGGTACCAATAGTGGTTGGCGGAACTTTGGCACAGCCATCATTCAGCCTAAAAAAGAGCAGTACCCTGCGCAAAGTGGTGGGATTAGCCGGGCTATTTGTCTTCCCTCCAGCAGCACTAGTTGGTCTAGCTGAACTAGGCACTGGAGAGAACAACCCATGCCTAAAGATGGCCCAAGGTGGGGAGATCCCGGATGCCGCTAAAGAGAGTAGTGAAGAGAAGACAGGACAGAAGGAGCAAGAGAGTACGAAGCCCGTCATAGAGGGGCTACCTGGGCAATAGATTAGACTGCAATAGGCGCCTTGATGTGGGGGTGAGACTGGTAGTTCTGTAGCTCCAGATCCTCAAAACTGAATTCGAACAGCGAGTCAATATCTGGATTCAACCGCATCTGCGGCAGCGGCAGTGGATCTCTGGATAACTGCAACTCCACCTGCTCCAAGTGATTCGAGTAGAGGTGTGCATCCCCAAAGGTGTGAACAAACTCTCCCAACTTTAGCCCGGTTACCTGAGCTATCATCATAGTCAACAGGGCGTAAGAGGCGATATTAAACGGCACCCCCAGAAAAATATCAGCACTGCGTTGATAGAGCTGACAGGAGAGCCTACCAGCCGCCACATAAAACTGAAACAGACAGTGGCATGGGGGCAGCGCCATCGCCTCCACATCAGCTGGATTCCATGCAGTCACCATCAGACGACGTGAATCAGGACTATTTATGATCTGCTCAACCACGCCACTAATCTGATCGAGACTGCCACCACTAGGGGTGGGCCAAGAGCGCCACTGGTAACCGTATACTGGGCCTAGATCACCACTCTCATCTGCCCAATCATCCCAGATCCTTACTCCATTCTCCCGCAGATAACGGATATTGGTATCCCCCTGCAGAAACCAGAGCAGCTCATGAATAATAGAGCGTAGATGCAGCTTCTTAGTGGTAACTAACGGAAAACCTGCGGCCAAATCAAACCTCATCTGGTATCCAAACAGGCTAATGGTGCCAGTACCGGTGCGATCATCACGCCGCATCCCACTGTCCCGTACATGACGCATCAAATCCAGATACTGTTGCATACCCTAAGCCTCTCTCCGATAGGCCAGCCATAACAGAAACGGGCCACCAGCCAGCATGGGAAGCGTCAAGATCTGCCCCATGGTCAGCCAATCAAAGGCGATATAACCGAGGTGCGCATCCGGCACCCGCACCAACTCCACCAAGAAACGGAACAACCCATAACCTAGTAGGAACATGCCCGATACTGCCATAGTAGGACGCGGTTTGGCCGAGTAGATCCAGAGCAGCAGAAATAGTACTACCCCCTCCAGACCCGCCTCGTATAGCTGATTAGGGTGTAATGGCAAACTAAACTCGGCACCCTGCGATACCCCCACACAGGCATCAGGGAAGCGCAGACAGGGGACCTGCATTGCCCAAGCGACCTCCCCCGGCTTGCCCCACAACTCCCCATTTATAAAGTTACCGAGCCGTCCTGCACCTAGACCGACAGGGATCAAAGGCGCAATAAAATCTGTAGACTCAAAGAAGCTGTGGCCAAAACGGCGGCCAAACAGCCACATGGCAAACAGCACCCCCAGTAGACCTCCATGGAAGGACATCCCCCCCTCCCAGATACGAAACAGCATCAACGGATCTGCAAAAAAAGCGGGGAGTGAGTAGAACAAAACATAGCCAAAGCGGCCACCAAGCACTACCCCTAACGCTATATAGAAGAGCAGCTCATCTACCTCCTCCACTCTCCATCCAGAGTCGGGACGAGCGGCTCGCAACCGACCGAGCCACCAGCCTACGAGGAAGCCAACCAGATACATCAAACCGTACCAGTGGATTGTCAGCGGCCCCAGTGAGATGACAACTGGGTCTATAGCGGGATAGGTCAACATGGGGTGTCAGTTTACACTATGTACTAATGAGAAACCGCCTCTTCCAAGGAATCATCTCCCTACAAATGTACAAAATATCCACAATCACCACTTAAGAATTCTCCACAGTGGCCGCTAGCTCTAATTAACAGCACTATTTGGAGAGGATTTTTTACGCCATGAGAGCAATATCAGAGACAACAACAGCCCTGACCCTAGGTGCCAGGATGCGTAGTAGACGCTTGGATAAGGGTTGGACCCAGGAGCAGCTAGCCAGGCGTGCTGGTACCAATCAGGCCGTAATCCAGAAGATTGAGAATGGCCGCAGCCTGCGCCCTAGGAAGATCGACCAGATAGCCGCTGAACTCAATGTAACTCCAGCTTGGCTGATGTTCGGCGATCAGGCTTCCCCCTCGCAGCTAGACCCAGAGGCTATCACCCTTGCAGAGAACTGGTCACAGCTACCAGAGCCACACCGCTCCAGAATCAGAGAGGAAATCCAGCAGCTAGTAGCCATGCGCTAACCCCACAACTCAAAAGAGAGCAAACCCAAAACTCTGCCGGAAACGATCTGCAAACTCATCCAAGGTAAAGCTGTGGTTCTGGGTTCCGTTATGCTCAATCTTGATAGCCCCCATCAAGGCGGCCACCCTACCGGTCACCTCCCAATCCATACCATTCATCAACCCGTAGAGTAATCCTGCACGATAGGCATCACCACAGCCCGTAGGATCCTCCAGAGCAGTCGTTGTAGCCACTGGAATATCCAGCTCCCCCGCCTCACTGTAGATAGTTGATCCCTCACCCCCACGAGTAACGATTACCGCCTCGACCATCTGCGCCAGTGCAGCTGGCCCCTTGCCGGTACGCTCCTCCATAAGTTTCGCTTCATAATCATTAAACGCCAACCATGATGCCTGCTCGGCAAATGTAAGCAGCTGCTCTCCATTAAACATCGGCATACCTTGACCTGGGTCGAAGATAAAGGGGATATCGGCCTGCGCAAACTGCAGGGCATGCTCCAGCATGCCCTGCATCCCATCCGGTGAAACTATACCAATAGTACAGCCCTCAGCGGCACCAATAT